>NZ_MPPI01000016.1 GCF_001895925.1 Phormidesmis priestleyi ULC007
TGCTTCGCGGGTCGGGAATCGTTTTTAATTGGTCTATGAGGGACATGGACTGCTACTTTTGTGATGATTGCAGTCCATCCTCATTTTTCTCTCTAGACCTTGAAACCACCCTGCTGATGGAGGGCAACCACGGGG
Source organism: Phormidesmis priestleyi ULC007 (assembly GCF_001895925.1). Lineage (GTDB taxonomy): Bacteria > Cyanobacteriota > Cyanobacteriia > Leptolyngbyales > Leptolyngbyaceae > Phormidesmis_A > Phormidesmis_A priestleyi_A. Next base: position 136 of record NZ_MPPI01000016.1, read on the forward strand.
GATTGCCCCTACCCAATCCCTCTACTCTGCAACGCCTAAGATTGTTCGCCTCCGCTTTCTGCAACGGCTTTTAGTTTGCTGTGAAAATCTGACCCATTAGGCGGCGGTGTGAATTGGTGAATGGGGGGCTGTAGCTCTTCGACCTCTACGATCGCCGCCATTAAACTCAAATCCAATGCTTCAAACTCTTCGGTGAGCCGCTTTGAGATATTGAAATTGGCGGCTGTTTGCTCGATCGAGCCATTAACTTCTTCCTCAACTTTTTCAATAAGCGGGTCTGATAATTCTATGTCCTTAAATTCGTTCGCCTCGATCGCGGCAATTTGATCGGAGTTGACTAGCCCTTCAGATCCCAATTCACTCAGCTCGTCTCGTTGAATCTGTTCTGCTAGAGCAGCCCAAGCAGGAATGGGTTCTTCAGCGTTCTCTGGGGTGAGAATGGGTGCTGCCTCGATCGGTTGAGGATTGTTTGACGCGATCGCCAAAACTTGCCTCGGTTTCTGACTCAGATCTCTCGGAAATTTGTTGCAAACCAGCCGCTCAAACTCATAGTTAAAGTGATAGCAAGGCTGGCTGCGGCGCTTCCAGAGCAGCAAAATTTGATCGACCGAAACTGCTTTATAGCGTCCTTGATAAAGTGCTTCGATGACGGCTGATCGAATCCAATTTGCCGAAAAGTCTTTGAGCCAATGCTGGGTAAGCTGGCTGACCGTGCGATCGCCCAAATCAAAACTATAGTGAGTTAGCAGATCGGTGGCATGAACGATCGCGCTTTTTTCGGGTTCTTGAATACTTCTCGCCAGTTCCGTCATAAACGTGAGCCGCAGCAGCAACTCCCTTGATTGGGAATGCACAATAGGTCTGCTTTGAGTTTAGATTAATTTCACAAAACAAGAGCTATTCAGGCGGACGAATCACGCCTCCTTGCACTGGGGTCACGCCACTACCGTTAAAGGGTTCTTCGCCTCCTGTCCAATTAAAGTCGCTGATCCGCAAGCTCACCGAGCCAAGCTGCTGAATGGGGTTATAGCGCAAACCCACGCTATAAGTACGGCGGCTATATTCTAAAATATAGTCGGTGCTGATTTCTCGACCCGTCTGCACGTTATAAACCGTCTGAAAGCCAATGCGGAGCGGCCCATAAAGTTGCTGCGTAATCCCTGCATAAAGAATCTGGTCATCGGCGACCCGATCGAACAAGAAAGGCGACAGACCATCTCGAAGCACCTGCGTATAGGTGAGATTGAACGCGGTGTAGTCTAAAAATGGGCGAGAAAAGTGACCAAACTGTCCAAACAGAGAAACACTGCCGTTCAAATTGTTTTGGTTATCGCCATTGCTATAAGAAGTGCCAACTCCAGTTAAACCGACGGCTGCCGAAACGTAAGGAACCACAGGGTTAGGAGAATAGCGCAGTCCTTCAGTTGGGGTTGCAGGGGCGGGAGTGCCTTGCCACAGCAAAAAGCCGCGACTCAAAGCCGCACTGGCTTGAAACCGCCCCAAACTAACGCGATCGTTGCGACGAATTGGCTCTAAAAGGTCAGCCCGATCGGTATCAGCATTCACAAATTGGTAGCCCACCTGATAGCTGAGGTTAATGCCCGTATTACCGAGTGCGATCGTGGGTGAAAAAAACAGCGCTCCGATGCTGCTTTGAATATTTTGAAAGCCCAGCGAATTATTAAACAAGCGATCGCGATAACTCGCTTCTAAACTTAAGGTGTGGGTTCCGATGAGCTGTTGCGCTCTGACACTCGCCCGCAGATTATTTTCAACTTTGCCGAAATCTAGACTGGTCAGCACCCCAACGGCACGAATTTGGGTTCGAGGAGTGATTTGCGCCACCAATTTACTTCTCAAGCCAAAATTGTCTGGGTCAATCGGGTTGCCGCCGTTGGTGATCGCTCGTTGAATCAGAAATTGCGGAGTGAGCGTAAACTGCACCGGTCCTTGGGGTATGACTTCGATTTCTCGCTCCAGAAACACCCCGCCGCGATCGTCGGTATCAATGCCAAAATTAACCAGAGCGGGCTGGCGCTCATTGCGATCGAAAATGACTCGATTTCGCAATAGCGGCAGTGAAAATCGCTGATCAAACACTAAACGCGGGCGAGTCGCGACCAGTTCGTCCCGCAAGGGCGAGAGACGAGTCAGTTGCGCCCGTTCTGCTCTCACTTCGAGTTCTGGTGGCGAGAAGGGGTCATTGGTGAGGCGAATTTTTTTAGCGCGCCACCCTTCAGGATAAAACTCAATCTCGTCGGCTTCAAACCGCACCCGTCTGACATCTCCTCCCGCCTTCGGCACGACTGCTGCCCCAGCGATGTTGCGCCGCGACCCGATCGTAAAATTGACCCCACCCGGACTAGAAACCTGCTGGGCAGGCTGAACTGCCGTGTTGCGATCGCCGACCGATCTTCCGGGCACGGTGCCTGCGGTGATGTCGGTTGGCAAACTGGGGTTAAAGTCACTGGCGGTGCTGGGCAAAAAGATCTCGCCTGCTGCTTGCTCAATGATGCCTTCTTCTTGAATCAGGTTATAGCGAAATCGCTGACCGCGCAGCACTTGTTGCCCTCGCGTCAGCACCACATTGCCTTCAGCGACGGTGAGCCGATTGAGCAAATTGACTTGAATGCGATCGCCTGTCAGCAATGCGCCTCGAAATTTTAATGAGACGTTGCCCTCGGCGGTAAAGATTTGTCGCTGTGTGTCATAGTCTTGACGATCGGCTTTCAGTTCTAAAAATCCTTCCCTGCCTAATTGATTAACTGGGATATTGGCAGGAGGAACTGAAGTATTCGGTGCAGGTGATGGGGCTGGAGACGGGCTTATCGGCACGTCAGGCTGCGGAACCTGGCTCGGCGGTGGGGGAGTCAGGGGTTGACTCGTAGGGACTTGAGCCGAATTTGATGAATTTGGCGAATTTGATAAATTTGACGAATCGCCCAATTCGCTAAATGCCGCCTCACGCAGAGTTTTTGGAGCGCTTAAATCTGCAAGGGTGGCTTGCGAAACTTCGGGCGGGGCTGGCTTGGCAGATTCTTTGAGGGTCAGTTGAACAGACTCTGTAGAACGGGGAGTGATCACCGTTGGCAGCGTCGGGGAATCAAACCGGGAAGGAGCGGTGATGGACGGTGGTTCGGGTGGCAGAACCGGGAAAGGCATACGCTAAAGCTACTCGATCGAAACGCCTGACAAGCCCCGCACCAGAATCAAAAAGAGGACAGTGATGGACTGCCCTCTGACCTTGCGGGAAAGGTTTGGGGTTATTCCAAATCTCTCCGCTTGGGGTTCCGGGAGGGGTCGCTGGATAAAAATCCAAAGATAAATAGTAGTACAAAGAAGGCAACAACGATATAAACAACGATTTTGAGTGTCACCATGCTGATAACTCCAGAGTGATAAAAGGCGCGAAAAGTTCCGTTAGGGACGGGATCGTCTCTATATATTACCTAAAGAGGGGTTCAATGATTACGAAAGAATGAAGGGGAAGCGTTAAGAACGGCGAGTTAGCAGGTTCCAGAAGGCGGCTAACTGTTTTTCTAGCCAAACAACGCCACTGTCAAGCCATTCTAGAAATTTGGTGAGCGGGGATTTGACATAGCCGATCGGGGTGGCCTGCGTGTCGATATAGTCGGGTCTAGTGGATCGAGGAGATTTCTGAAGGGTTGGAATTGAGTCTCGATCGGTCGAGATAGCAGCCTGAACCTGATCTCTCGACGGGGTTAACGTCTGAGGAGTCGATCGAGTCAGATTACGATGGCTGGGTTTTTGGTGAACAAGGGTCGATCTTGACCGAGCGCGCGAAATTGGCTGAGGTAGAGAACGCTTGACCCAATTTTGCAGCGACTGTCCGATCGTGACTGTTCGTTGAGGCGGGAGTGCAAGCGTTTTGGAGTCTTTCTGAGCAGGCAAATGAGCAAGGGGCGTAAAGGTTTTCTCAATCTGCACGGCTGCCGATTTTCCTTTTAAGTACGAGCGAGGGTTTGCGGCTCCGAGGGTTCCACTACCAAACACCTCTTCAGACGTTAGCCATGAATTGTTTGCTGATGCGATTGAGGTAGTTTGATCATCAAGGCCCGTGTCTAACTGTTTTTTAGGACGCTCTCCAAAAAAATATCGGATAGCTGCCCAAACCAATGATTCCATTTCTCCTAGCGATGGCAGTTGTTGAATCAGCTTTGCCAGATCAGCGACGGTCGGAATGCCAGTAATCAGACCAGACGGGTTAAATTCAGACAGCGTGAGATCAGACGAAAACCAGTCTAGCGGTGCTGGCTCAACGACGAGGGTTGATTCTTGAAAAAGATTTGCCGCGATCGCAATCGGCCCGCTTTGCACCCACGCCATCAGTTGCCGAAAGACCCGCACGGGTGGCAGCAGCGTGGCGCGGTCTTCGGGGGGCTGCAACAGCGTTGGATGGGCTTGAGCGATGTAGTGCCGCCGCCAATATCGCCAATAGTTTGCCATTTCCCAGATGATGCGTTGCTTGAGATGGGTTTGCTGCTCGATCGTCAGAACATCCATCACCTGATTGTCGATCGTGACTAAAACGAGTTTGCCAGTGGGAAGTAGAGAAGCAATGCCCTGAATGGTGACGACAGATCCGGCGACAGATTGAGCGATTGAATCATCAGATTCGAGTTCTGCCAAGTTTGCTGAATTTGCGCCAGCAAGTAGCCAACTATCTTGAATCGCAGTCAACACTCGCTGAATTGGGGTGTCAACAGTGAGCGGTGCCGATGGCGACGAGTTTGATAATTGCGGAATTACTTTACTGAGCCGGAGACGCAAGACCGATCGCTGCACCGTTTGTCTAAGTTTTTGCCCAATCAGCCGAGTCGATTGAAACAAAACATAGACTGGGTAAAGCAAAATTTGCGTTCCCCAAATGGTCGCAACTTTGAGATGGCGCGCTGCCTTTTTAGTCTGGTCAGCTATTTTTTGAGCTTGACGCGAGACAAAATTAAAGAGATGGCTTTGAAAGCGACCAGAGGAAGACATAGACTCAAAGGGGCGGTTTGAACGTCTGTGTAGCGGTTTCAGACTTTGGGCGGTTTGTAGTTTATTGCTGAAAGTCTGTCACTGTTTAGTCTATGCTGTTCGCACCTCTAATGCTATTAAGATAATGAATTCGGCAAACTCTTTTAATCTGCCTGCTGAAAACGATCGTCAACAGATTTCAGAGGGGATTGACCGATTGCGCCAGTTAACACAACTCGATGTGCAAAATGGCTGGCGATCGCATCCCAGCGATCTATCTCAAATCGAATTAGATTGGCAACCCCAGCCGATTTGTAACCTCAACGACAAAGCGCATATTGCCTGGTCAAAGGGCGGTGAGATTTTATGGTTTTATCAGCAATTTGTCTTACCAGAAAGTCTAAAGGGCTATCCGTTAAGGGGTTTGACCTTGCGATTAGCGTTGACTTGGTGGGCAGAGGTTGCCGAGGTTTATGTTAATGGTCAGAAAGTTCAAGAAGGCGATTTATTTGACCATTCAGCCAGAATTCTTCTCAGCCCGTCTGCAAGTTTGGGCGAAATTATTGCCGTGACCATTCGGTTAGTAAGTCCCGGACATGATGATGGAGCATTGGTACGATCGCGCCTCATTTACGAATCGGAGTATGCTGCGATCGATCCAGGTTTTGTCGCTGATGAATTAGCCGTATTGCAAAGTTATCTAGAAGTATTTAAACCAGAAAAATTAGGAGAACTCGCAGCAGCGATTCAGACCATTCAGTGGGAGTTGATTAATCAGCGTGTTCTCTTCGATCGCTCACTGCAAATGCTTCGCGATCGGCTCAAAGGTTTCAGTCCAGATCTTAAACAACACACAATTTATTTAGTCGGTCATGCTCATTTAGATATGGCGTGGCTATGGACGGTTGATGAAACTTGGAAAGCGGCTGAACGCACGTTTAATTCTGTTCTCAACCTTCAAAAAGATTTTCCCGAATTAACTTTTTGTCACTCAACGCCCGCCCTTTATGAATGGATAGAGCAAAACCGCCCGGAACTGTTTGCCCAAATTCAGCAACAAGTACAAGCGGGGGCATGGGAAATCATTGGCGGAATGTGGATTGAGCCAGAGCTAAATTTAATTAGTGGAGAAGCGATCGCGCGTCAGATTCTTTATGGTCAACGCTATTGTCAAGAAAAATTTGGTGACATTAATCGAGTTGCCTGGTTGCCTGATAGTTTTGGGTTTTGTTGGCAGTTACCGCAACTGCTCAAACAAGGCGGAATCGATTATTTTGTGACTCAGAAGTTGTGCTGGAACGATACGACGCAGTTTCCCTACGAGATTTTTGAATGGCGATCGCCCGATGGCACTCAGATTTCTAGTGTGATGTCGGCTCCGATCGGAGAAGGCATCGATCCCCTTAAAATGGCAGCTTACACCTGGGAATGGACGACTAAAACGGGCAAGCTAAATCCGCTTTGGCTGCCAGGTGTAGGCGATCATGGCGGCGGGCCCACTCGCGATATGTTAGAGATTGCGCGACGCTGGCAGACCTCGCCATTTTTCCCAAATTTAGAATTTACGAGCGCGATCGAGTATCTCGACTTAACAGCCACTAACCCACTTCCAATCTGGGATGATGAACTTTATTTAGAATTTCATCGCGGTTGTTACACTACTCATGCTGATCAAAAACAACAAAATCGTGATTGTGAAAAAAACCTCTATCAAGCAGAATTATTTGCATCGTTGGCAACGCTCGTAACAGGACGTTCTTATCCTCAAAAAGCTCTAGAAACAGCGTGGAAAAAAGCACTATTTAATCAATTTCATGACATTCTTCCAGGTTCTTCAATTGCTCAAGTGTTTGTCGATGCCGATCAAGAATGGCAGGAGAGCGATCGTATCTGTTCAAAAGTTATTCAAGAGTCACTGGAAGCGATCGTTCAACAAATTTTATTACCGCCGCCATCCCATGCACAGGCGAAAGCGATCGTCGTCTTTAATCCATCAAATTGGGAACGTTCTTTTATCTGTTCTCAACAGATTGATGGCTGGAAAATTTGTGACTCACAAGAGACTACCATTCCAGCGATTGGATATCGAACCTTCTGGATTATTCCTGATGATAAAGTTAATGAAATTGCAAATTATCTCGAATTAGAGAATCAATTTCTTAAAGTCGTAATTGACCCTCAGACAGGAAATCTATCGAGCATCTTTGATAAAATCAATCGGCGAGAAGTTTTGAGTGCCCCTGGAAACCAGCTTCAAGCCTTTCGCGATGCGGGTCAATATTGGGATGCCTGGAACATCGACCCAGAGTATGCAAAACAGCCGCTATTGCCCGTTGAATGTCTGAAGATTGAAACCTGTGAACGGGGCAGTTTCTCAAATTATCAAATTTGTGTAACTCGCAAAATTGGTGACTCTACATTCAAACAAATCTATCTGCTAGAGCAAGATTCATCGGTTCTGAAAATCAAAAACAAAATCGACTGGCAAGAACGTCATGTCATCGTTAAAGCGGTATTTCCACTTACGATTCATGCTGATTTTGCCACTTATGAAATGCCTTGCGGTGCTATCCAGAGATCGAGCAAACCGATCGCCGAACGCAACCCACGCGAACAAGCTCAATGGGAAGTTCCGGCACTCGGTTGGGCAGATCTCAGCAGCGATGACTATGGTGTCAGCGTCTTAAGCGATTGTAAACACGGCTACGACTGCCAGCAAAATCAAATTCGTCTCACATTATTGCGTGGGTCTGAATTTCCTGATCCAGAAGCCGATCGCGGCGTTCACACTTTCACCTATGCCATTTATCCTCATGCCAAAGACTGGCGATCGGCTCAAACGGTTCGTCAAAGCTGTGAACTAAATCAATCCTTGCGAGTAGTACCTCTCTCTTTTGAGGAACTGCGAAGCGATCGTCCCGATCATCAAAAATTCCTTCCACCCATCAGCTCGTTTCTCGACTTGCAATCAAAAAATCTCATTTTGACTGCATTCAAACAGTCTGAAGACGACCCAGAAAAGTTTGTTTTGCGTTGCTATGAGTGTCATGGAGAATCCGCAGTCTTTAGCTTAAAGAGCGATTTGGATCTGAGGATTAACCACCCTCTCGATTTATTAGAGCGATTTCAGGACGATTCTACCCGTGGTTTGATCGAACCTTGGAAAATCAAAAGCTTCTCAATCTCACAAAACTCCCGATCGGACACAGGAAGCTGAGAAGCCGTTGATGAAGATTCACCGAGATTTACTAATCTTCATGATCTTCAAACGGGTCGTCTAATTCCTTCGCAGGTGGGCCAAACGCCGTGTAGACTGCGTATCCAGTCAAACCGACGATCGTCACCAAGATTGAAATGTTAAGAGCTATTGCAGGTTCCATTTGAGTTTTTAAATGATGAGGTCGTTCCCCTATAATATTACGAAGTATTTACGATTTTTGTCGAGATTATCATAAGGTGAGCTATGGCACAGCGGACGCGGTTGGGTGATGTTTTGAGACCTTTGAACTCCGAATACGGCAAGGTCGTTCCTGGATGGGGCACGACCCCCGTCATGGTAGTGTTCATGGCGCTGTTTTTGGTCTTCTTACTAATCATTCTGCAAATCTATAACTCCTCCCTCATTTTGGATGGGTTCTCTGTAGATTGGAGAAGCTTGGGCAGCTAATTTCAGCTTCTTAAACGTTGAATAGTGCATTCAATTTCCCGGCTCGTCCGGGATTTTTTTGGCGACTGATCGAACGATCGCGAGAGAGCACGACATGTCGTGCCCCTACTACAATGGTGAGAACGTTGCGGGAAACAGGCAAATGAACTTTTTTGGCATTGGTTTACCAGAAATGGTCGTGATCATGGTGGTTGCCCTACTGGTGTTTGGTCCGAAAAAGCTGCCAGAAATTGGGCGCAGTTTAGGAAAAGGAATTCGCAGCTTTCAAGATGCCTCAAAGGAATTTGAAGCAGAATTTAAGCGAGAGGCAGAACAGATTGCAAAAACTCCGAGCCAGCCAATGGAAGCAACTCTAGAGCCGTCTCAGCCAACCCTGGCCCCAGCCGATGAAGTGACTGCTCAACCCTCCGAAGCCGTCGAAAAGGAAGCCTCAACTGGATCATGACTGAAGCAACTCCGCCTAAATTAGTGATTCCTCAGTTGATTGTGGGGCTAGGCAATCCGGGCAGCAACTATGAAAAGACGCGCCACAATGTTGGATTTATGGCGATCGACAAACTAGCAAGAGTTTGGCAAATCTCCTTATCTGAGAATCGCAAATTTCAAGGTATCGTCGGCGAGGGCACCTATTCGGGAGGCAAAATCAGATTGCTGAAGCCGTCAACCTTTATGAACAATTCGGGGCAGTCGATTCGTGCGGTCGTCAATTGGTACAAATTAGCCCCAGAATCGGTGCTGGTGATCTACGACGATATGGATTTGCCTTTGGGAAAAATTCGTCTGCGATTATCGGGGTCGGCAGGGGGACAAAATGGGATGAAATCAGCGATCGCGCACCTCGGCACCCAAACTTTCCCCCGGTTAAGAATTGGCATCGGCAGCCCAAAAACTGCTCCTGGAGATAAAGATGCCGTTTCGCATGTGTTAGGCAGCTTCTCATCTGCTGAAGCAAAATTAATTCCAGACGTGCTCGATCTAACCGTAAGCGCGATCGAACTCAGTCTCAAGCAAGGGGTTGAAAAAGCGATGAGTCTCTACAACAATCGAAGTGTTGAGCAACAAACCGCCTGATATTGTGTCAAAACGTCTTCCCGAAACGACTGCCCACGTCCGCATTACTCGCCAGTCCTGGCAGCAGGGCAGCATTGAAGGCGATGTAAGCGCCAATCAATTTGAGTGGCATTTTCACTGGCAGTTTCGCCAAGGGGAATTGTGCGTTGAACCTTCTCTGGGTCGGGCACTGATCAAAGAGCCGCTGGGACGATTTTTAGAACAGCGAGATTATCAGCTAGAACCAGGCGGAGATTATTCATTTACGATTCGGGCAGAGCTTTAAACATTTTTCTAGCTAACCAATCGTTCTAAATATCGTTCGATTAACAAAATCGCTACGATGTCATCGATCGCCCGTGGAGGCGTTCTCATTCCTTGCGGGATCAGGCGAGTTAGCCCTTTGGGAGGATACATTTGCCAATAGCGATCGCGCGCCTCTAAGCTGCTGTGTCGTTCATCAACGCTCACCACCCGCAGGGGGTCAGCTAACGCTTTTTCAAGGGATTGCTTCCAAGATTTAGACGCAGTTTGATCGCCCATCACTACCAGCGATATGGGAAACTGCTGGCGCAGCGTTTGAATCGTCGCGATCGTCGCCTCTGCGGTCACAACCTGGTGATAATACAACCGACGATCGACCCCCATCACCGCCAAACCGCACTTGTGACTCCCCGGATCAAACCCTAAAATCACTGGCTGATCAAGAAAGGTGGCATCTGCAATCATCGATCTCCTCTCCCGTGCGTCTCATTGCCCACCCTATCATTCTCACCCTTCAAGAAGTTCTCAATACCACTTGTCCATTCTGCACTGCCACTAGCTCGATTTTGAGCGGCCCGACCGTAGAAGTGACTTCTGAAGCCACAACCCGAACCTCAACCGGAGTCTGAAACTGGCGCAGGTTTTCGGCAAAACTCGTCCAAGACTGCAACGACTGCACCCCTTCAATCTGCACTGAATCGCTGAGCACGCCAGCCCGACGGGCCCGAAACCTAGACGCGTCAATCAATTGACTGATGCTTTGACTTAGCTCTGCGTTAGAGAGTTTTGCAGGCTCGATCGACTTGGCTGCGATCACGTCTCCCGCTAAAAATAGCACCTGATTGCGGACTGCATCGGCGAAGATGGCGATCGGCGTTTTTTCGCCCTTAACATAGTTTGCGGCAGACAGAATTCGCACGACATAATCTTGACCATCGTCAATCTGCTCGGTCAGTTGTTGAACTTCGGGTTTGGTGATTTGCACAATCTGATCGGTGGGTTTTGCTCCGATCGGCTGCACTCGTTGCAGAGCCACTCGATTAGCTTCTCGCAAGAGTTGATCGACCGCTTGACTGGCTACCTGTGGGTTGACAATTCTGACGACCGCAGATGCTAACACTTGGTTGCGCTCAACACCAAGAATGCCTAGGCGCACTAATCGAGCTTCTTCGTCCGATCGCTGCACTTCTTGCGCCAAAAAAGCTCGCTGATCTTCAAGTGCTTTCAGTCGCTGCTCTCGCTGGGCAATCACCGTGTCGCGGTCAGCAATATCAAGATCGCGCTGCTTAATCAACTGAGTGCGTTTTGTGATTTCAGCATCTCGTTGAGCAATCTGCGCCTGCACTTGGTTGCGCTCGGCTACTAAAACTTGTCGTTCTGATTGCAGTTGATTAATCTCTGACCGCAGGCTGGTGGCCTGTTGAGAAACGGTACTCAGTTGAAGGCGCACACGATCGCGTTGAGCTTCTGCCAATTGCAGTTGAGCGTCGGTTCTGGCCTGGCGATCGGTGGCCTGCTTTAAATATTGATTGGTGCGATTTAGCTGTGCCTCAACTCTGGACTGTTCTGATTTTGTTTTGCTCAGTTCGGCTTCAACCTGACCTTTTTGCTGAGTTGTGTTTTCTAATTCTTGAGTTGTTTTGCTGAGGGTGGCTCGAAATCCTGAGATCTTTTTTTGAAGTTGCCCTAGCTGCAAGATGCCAATTCTGAGTTGTTCACTGGTCGCCAGCAAGATGCCTAGCGTTGAGGCAGAAATCAGCGTCCCGGTGAGAATGGTGACTAAGACCGCCGTGCGACGCGGGCGCATGTTGAATAAACTGAGACGGGCTTTGCCCACGCGGGTGCCAATGCGATCGCCAACCGTCGCAATCACGCCTCCCAAAATTAGCACCGCAAAAATTAAGATGTACCCGGACATCGACTCTCCAAAACACCAGTTTTGAGGGTTGGCAATTAAACATTACCGTCAACCTCAATCAAAAAGTCTGCCAGAAGTCTTGCGCCTGCACGTCAAGATTATCGTGGTTAAGACCCAGCCTATATTATGCACTTTGGACTGTTGCGTTAGGAAAATCTTGGAGAGCAAAGACTACGAATCAGCTTAAAATTTTAACCTCTAGCCTCCAAAAACAGCGCTGCTTAAGTGAGTTTCAGCAATGGCTTCTTCTCTTTAAAGGTGGTTAAACCCTCACAAAAATTGGTCTATTCCTGATGATTATTTCAGTTATCACCTCTGATAGATAGGTTGAATTCATCTTCCCTGATATCTTAATTTTGTAGGCATAAAGCTTTAGGAGAAAAACGATATGAACATTATTGCTTGGGTGATTTTAGGACTGATTGCGGGCGCGATCGCGAAGGCTATCTACCCTGGTGATCAGGGCGGGGGCATTCTTGGAACCATGGTTCTAGGAATCATTGGTGCATTTGTGGGAGGCAGCTTGTTTAGCCTCTTACAAAATGGAACGTTAGCTCTGACCTCGGCTGGCTTGAGCATCCCTGGAATCTTTGTTGCCGTCTTGGGAGCAATTATCGCTATCTTCTTGTGGGGTCTATTTACTCGTCGTGCCGCTTAAACTGGCGATCAACTTTGGCTGAGAACTCGTGTAATGGTGGTTAGATTGAAAAGGTTCTTGCTGAGAGACAATGGTTCTAGCAAGAACCTTTGACTGTTTAAGGATCGTGAATTAAATCATGTCGGCTACTTGCAAGGTCAAGGGGCACGGCAGCACTACGCCCGTACGTAAGTCTGCGTCTTAATTTCCTCCTCGGCTTTCTTCCTTGGGTTTTGCTTTATTGACTCGCAGTTGTCTCCCCATCCACTCTGCGCCATCTAGTTCAGCGATCGCAGTATTTTCTTGCGCGTCTTCGGTCATTTCTACAAAGGCAAAGCCTCGCATTCGTCCTGTCTCGCGATCGGTCGGCAGAACCACGCGCTTTACCGTGCCATACTCGGCAAACGCGGTTTGCAAGTCATCGACAGTCGCTTGATAAGACAGGTTTCCAACATAGATTGTCATGGGATTGATCGTCCGAACGTAGAGCAAAGAGCAGAGATTTTTGAGCGTTGTAAAAGCATCCACCCACCTATGGGTCATATCGTAAACATATTTTTTGTTCTAAGAGGACATCTAAGTTACAAGCTGATGTTTTTGTTTATAAAGATTTATTGCTTGATGATTTAATTAGCTAGAACAGCGAACTTTGCGATCAATTTAGCTTTGATAAAGTTCTAGCGATTGATGACGGCTATCAGTTAACATCAGAGCGCTGTTTCAAAGATGGTCTGTTGCCATGAACCCTGTCCTCAGTCAACTTGGTGTAGAGATGTCTCGCCTGTCTGGGGTGCGGGCGATCATGAAAGACATTATTGAAACGCTGCGATCGGGCGGCGATCGAGCTTTTATCAATCTAAGTGCTGGAAATCCGGTGGTTTTGCCAGAAGTCGAACAGCTTTGGCGCGACTGTACTGCCGATCTGTTAGCAAGCCCTGATTATGGCGATGTTGTCGGTCGCTATGGGGCAAGTCAAGGCTATCAACCCTTAATTGATGCGATCGTTGAAGATTTTAACCAGCGATATGGGTTAAACCTGACCGATCGCAATGTTTTGATCACCCCTGGCAGTCAAAGTCTCTATTTTTACGCGGCTAATGCTTTTGGTGGCTACACCGCAACCGGAGCGTTACGCCAAATTGTTTTGCCTCTTAGCCCAGACTACACAGGCTATGGCGGGGTGGCGTTGACTCCTGAAGCCTTGATTGCCTACAAGCCAGAACTTGAGATCGATCGGGCGGCTCACCGTTTTAAATATCGTCCTGATTTTAGTCAATTGCAGATTACTGAAACTACGGGCTGTGTGATTTTTTCGCGTCCTTGCAATCCGACTGGCAATGTTTTGAATGACGATGAAGTGAGCAAGATTGTCACGCTGGCGGCAGCTCATGACGTGCCTGTGTTGATCGATTCTGCCTATGCTCCACCGTTTCCGGCACTCAATTTTACTGAGATGACTCCCAAGTTTGGGGGCAACGTGCTGCACTGCATGAGTTTGTCAAAAGCTGGGTTGCCCGGAGAGCGAATTGGCATTGCGATCGGAGATGAATCGCTCGTTCACGTGTTGGAATGTTTTCAGACAAATCTGTGCATTCACTCGTCGAGATATGGGCAAGCGATCGCGGCTCGTGCCATCCGATCGGGTCGATTGGCGGAGATTTCTGAGACGGTGATTCGTCCGTTTTATCAGCAAAAGATCGCGATCGTGGAGGCAACGCTCGATCGTGAAATGCCACCCGATCTGCCCTGGTTTTTGCATCGAGGCGAAGGGGCGATCTTTGCATGGTTATGGCTGCAAGATTTGCCGATTACCGATAGCGAGTTTTATCAAAAGCTCAAAGATGTAGACGTGATTGTAGTTCCAGGCAGCACATTTTTTCCGGGACTGCGAGAAGATTGGTCACACAAGCAACAGTGTTTACGCATCAGTTTAACGGGCAGCGATCGCGATCTCGAAACCGCAATGCAGCGATTAGCACAAGTGGCAAAAGCAGTTTATCGAGCTTAAAACTTGATTGACTGAGCGTGTATTAAACCGATAAGCTGATGATCACCTCCGATTAGAGGGTAGAACGATCGTGGCTCAGGTTGAACTCGAAAACATCTATAAAAGCTTCCAAAAAGAAACGAGACAGGAAACCCCTAGTTTAGTTTTGAGTGCCGAATTAGAGAAACCCTCAAACCTCAAATCTCAAACTTCTTCTGCTGTTTTGCGATCGATTAATTTAACCGTGCAAGACGGCGAATTTATGGTGCTGGTCGGCCCTTCTGGCTGTGGCAAAAGCACGCTGCTGCGCCTGATTGCAGGATTAGAGGAACTGACGGCAGGCACAATTCGGGTCGGCGATCGCGTGGTCAATGATTTGCCACCCAAAGAACGTGATATTGCGATGGTGTTTCAAAACTACGCGCTGTATCCTCACATGACGGTGTATGACAATCTTGCGTTTGGGCTGAGACGAACGACCTTTGCGAGTCAAAATGAGTCTGAAACACCGCTTCCTGATTGGAGTCAAAATCTTTTAGTCGGTGCGACTCGCAAATTGCCGAAGAAATTGCGCTATCAGTCCGATCGAGAGCGAGCGGTCGATCGGCGAGTTCGCATCGTGGCTCAAATGCTGCAAATCGAACCTTTACTAGAACGGTTGCCCAAACAGCTTTCGGGTGGACAAAAACAACGAGTCGCTTTAGGACGAGCGATGGCGCGAAACCCGCAAGTGTTTTTGATGGATGAGCCGCTCTCGAATCTCGATGCCAAACTGCGGGCAGAAACTCGCGCTCAAATTGTCAAACTTCAGCGTCAGTTGGGCACGACCACGATTTACGTCACCCACGATCAAACGGAAGCGATGACGATGGGCGATCGCATTGCCGTGATGAATGCCGGACAAATTCAACAACTTGCCACACCGCTTGACCTCTATAACTATCCGGCAAATCGCTTTGTTGCCGAGTTTATCGGTTCGCCGCCGATGAATTTTTTGCCCGTCCAGGTGAAAAGTCCGCTTCAACTCAGTCATCCTCAGTTTCGTCTGACTCTGCCCGATCGCTGGGCATCGACTCTGCAAGCTTATGATGGCGACACCGTTTTGTTAGGCATTCGCCCTGAACATTTGAGGGTTGATGTGGCGGATTCTAGCAATTTGCGTGTGCAAGTCGAGCTAGTCGAAGCGTTAGGAAATGAGACGTTTTTAGCGGTGAGTTTGGCGGGTGAAATGATGCAAGCGAGAGTGGAACCCGATCGCCGCGTGAGACTTGGTGAGGAACTTTGGTTAGCGATCGCGCTTGAAAAAATTCATCTCTTCAACTTTGAAACTGGGTTAGCCATTCGTCCCCAATAGCTGAATCTGTTCTCTCACCCAGTTCCGAAAGGTTCGTTTTGCTTGAGTTTCGCCCTGTTCAGCGCAGTCTCTTAAAAACCGATAAAGCGTTTCTTTCGGCACCCAAGAAAAAGTGGGGCTGGTCTGCACTTCTTGATAGTTGCCGCCTTGGAGATGATAGAGCGTAAGTGTTCTGCCGTCATAGCGCCAAAATTCGTTGACTCCCATCTGTTGATAGAGGGCTTTTTTGTTGATATCGGTGTGGGTAATATCGATCTCGACGACTAAATCAGGCGGTGGATCGGTTTTTAGATCAACAGTTCGACCTCTGACCAAAGGCTCGTTTTGAATGTAATAACATTTATCGGGTTCGGCTCCGGCTCTTAAGTCGGGTCGGTTGAGTGTGGTTGATCCCAAACTTTTGATGTTCAAATCTGCTTTCTCTACTAAAATCTCAACGAAGTCGCCGATCAATTCGCTTGCAGTTTCATGGAGTTCTGAAAAAGTCGTGATTTCTAAAGTATCTCCGTAGTAAGTTAGGCGGGGAGAACTCCGATCGCCAAGCGCATTTGAGATGGTTTCATAAGTTTGCCAACTGATGTTGTAAAGTGAGATGCGTTTTTCGGCAAGGGCTTGAGGAGCGATCGCGTCGTTGGTGCTAACCATTGAACTTCTCCAAACTGCTTTAGTTTGATCATTAAAGACTCTATTGTGCTTTACGAAGTGATTGCGGAAGATCCAAACTCATCGGGCATGTCATCTAGCGTCCACTTTAGTAAGTGGCAAAGCGCCTTCACTTCACGCGGTGTCATCTTTGGCTCATAAACACCAGTTTCCCAGTTGCTGATCGTTTGGTCTGTTTTGCCCAAAGCTAATGCAATGTCTCGTTGGGTTAGATCTAATTCCTCTCGACGTTTTCTTAGAGGAGAGTCTCTTTGAGAGCGAACTTCTTTCGTCATAGATTATAAGCAAACTTATCCAAGGAAACTTGACTTTTGATTCCAAGAATGCTTGGATAAGAGTAGATAACTAATACTAGGAATTTAGCAAGCGGCAGACCAAACAGTTGAACGCTCTTGGAGGCGCTTGTCTGTATCTTAGTGTCTCATCAATCATGCGATTTGTAGCTATTTCAGGTGAGCGAGACGATCGGAAACGCCCGATCGCTCAATCTCATTCTGTCTAAATGCCATCTCTGCCAACCTTCATGCGACGCTGAGCAGCGATCGCTTACTTCACGATGTCTTACCGCAACCAACTTCATCCCTGGTGTGTTGTTCGTTTTTTGCCCGACGCTCAGACTTTAGTGGTAAGTCGATTTCGTCGATGTGGTGAAGCCGAGGCATACCTGAAAATTATTCGCCGACTCACACCTAGCGCAGTCTACGAGGTCGTCTTTTGTCTTGATGAGCAAAATTTCACGTCTCTACAGGGTTTTGGGTTGATGCAACAACATTTCTGGAACATCACCGTCGCAGTGAAGTGCTAAGATGCCATAGCGAATATTGAGAAGAGTGAGATAGCGACGGAATTTTCGGGTGTGACGATCGAGGTTTTGTCGAGGGTGTTTGGCTTCTATGATCAGTTGCAGATGACTCCGATGCCCAAAGATGTTGACAGCAACCGCCAAAAAGTCGAGACGAATGCTGCCAAACGTGACTTCTTGCCGCCAACTCTGAGGAGAATATCCTAACGCTGAAAGCAAATAGTGAACAATGAATTTGCTTTCAACTTCAGATTCGTTGTGGCAATGTTCTGGGTTATAGAAGCTGGGCACTTCGATCGGCATAACATCGAGAGTAAGTGAATAGTCAACGTTAATGAAATGGCTCAAAACTGAGAATGCCCCGATCGCCATCCAACCAAACCGGAACTCCTACGGGTAAGGCAGCATTTTCGCCATCGTGACCAAAAGGCAAGTCAGAGACGATTGGAATTCCTAAATCACCAAGGCGATCGCATAATACTTCGTGAATAGTAAAACTAGGAATATTGCTAGGCGGATTGCATTGGCTAAAACGCCCCAACGCGATCGCACATACATTTTGAAATGCACCAGTCGATCGCCACTGGGTTAACATGCGATCGATCCGATAAGGGGCTTCACTCACATCCTCAAACGCTAGAATAATATCTGATAAATCAGGTTGTAATGGCGTATTGAGAAGATGAGTGGCAACGGTAAGATTTGCTGGAAGTAACAATCCGGTTGCTTGCCCTCCACCGCAACCTGAGCCTGTGAGCGATCGTAACGGACGACCTTCGACCCAATCAAATAATCGTTCTTTTGACCAATCTGGCTCGGTGGCGATCGTGGTCAACAAAGGCGCGTGAACTCCAGAAATTCCTTGATGGCTAAAGCTCCACAGCAGGCTGGTGATGTCAGAAAACCCAATCAGCCACTTCGGTTCTGTTAAAGGAAACGTCCAATCTTCAAGCAGCCTGGCTCCCCCATATCCACCTCTGGCACACAGAATGCCTTTACATTCGGGATCTTTGAGGGCGATTTCTAGCTGAGTGCGGCGGTTTGCGTCAGTCCCGGCGAGGTAGCCGTATTGATCGTCAAATCCGGGTGTTAACTCGACTCGATAGCCTCGATCGCGCCAAACGTCTACGCCTTGCTGAAAGGCACTCATTTCTCTCAAGGTGCCGCTCGGAGCAATGACTCGTAACAAATCACCGGGTTTAAGCGGGGCTGGAGGTTGGCAACGTTTCATGTCTCAAACTTTTTTCAGGATCGTTTCAAACCAGGCTTCTAGGCGATCGCTCATTGCCTCTAAAGAATATTCAGCTTCGGCTTGGCGACGACAGGCTTGACGATCGAGACGATCTAACTGGGCGATCGCGTTCACCAATCCATCGACGCTATCAGGTTCCACTAACCAACCTGTTTCGCCATCGCGAACAATTTCTGCGGGGCCGCCGCGACGGTAGGCGATAACGGGCACTCCACAAGCAAGGGCTTCGATCGCCACATTTCCAAAGGCTTCGACCCAGCGAGGAGTCATTAATAATGCTTGTGATTGTCCTAACACTTGCTGCAATTCTGAGGTGGGCAAAAATCCGCCGTATGCGATCGCAGCGTCAGGATAATCAGCACAAATCTGATTCCAGTAAACCCTGTCTTGAATCACGCCCCAAATCTTAAGCGGAATTCCAACGATTTGAGCCGCCGCTACCGCATCTTCTAAGCCTTTTTCTGGCGCGATTCGTCCGACCCAGGCGAGTTGTCGTTTAGGTTGAGCGCAAAACTCATAGAGGGACAAGTCAAAGCCGTTTTGAAGGTTGCGACAACGATCTGCAAACTGAAAGGTTTCTGCCTGTGCGCGACTGTGAACTGCGATCGTGCCCGGAAACCCAACAGCAATTTGTTCAATGATCTGATCCATTGCGTCGGTGAGCGAACCCATGCTGACGAGGTGGGCGATCGGACGCTCAAAAAATGGGGTCAGATAGAAGGGCAACCAATCATAGGCAAAGTTAATCAGCAAATTATACTCGTGTTGAACCTGACGAGCATGCGCCCACATATTCCCCAGCACCGCGTTTGGGGGCAGCGTGATTAGGGCATCGCCTCCTTGAGTTTGGGCAGTGATTTGCAAGTTCCCGGCGATCGTCACTAGAGGCACGCCTTCGAGAACAGAATGGGCGGGAGCGACGATCGTAACTTGATGTCCCTGATGCTTTAAGGCTTGAGCAATATTTTTGAGGGTCAATTCTACGCCGCCCCCCAAACCCGACCCTAACGCACCTACCGACGTAGATAGCAGCAATAATTTGAGAGGATGTTGGAATCGCGTCACAAGGTTTGAACGCTAAAGTTTTTTTCTTAACTGAGTTTGTTATAGGACAGCATATCAGGTGAAGCGGTCGAATTGTGTTGTTTTAAAGAAGATAGAACTTATGATCTAATGCGATCTCGGCTTCGAGTTGTGGGGTCATCGTTCAGATCGATCGGTGGAGTGCAGCGATCGTTGGAATAGATTTGTGTACAGTAAAGTAGAAAACCTGGGGGTATTGTACAGTACTTGTACAGTATCGAATTGTTTAGAACACTATCGACTGACTTACAGCAAAAGAAGATGATGGATGAAGCTGCCAGCACAACAATGAGGCGATTGAGCGTAACCTTACCTTCGAGAATTTCCCGTCGCGGGTTCCTCTATTTGATGCTGCTGTCTGCCTGTAGCGCCCCCACACCCACACCTCAACATCGATCGCTGCTAGTTGGGACGGTTAGCTACGACGAGAGTAGTAAATCGCTTGACCAATATGAGCGCTTCAAACGCTACTTAAGCGAAAGAACTCAGTCATTGGTGGAGTTAGAGCCTACCTTAAATGAAAGCAGAGCGCT
Source organism: Phormidesmis priestleyi ULC007 (assembly GCF_001895925.1). GTDB lineage: Bacteria > Cyanobacteriota > Cyanobacteriia > Leptolyngbyales > Leptolyngbyaceae > Phormidesmis_A > Phormidesmis_A priestleyi_A. Next base: position 20,326 of record NZ_MPPI01000016.1, read on the forward strand.
GGCTCAAATTCAAAGACAAGAGTGGTCACTCGTGTTTGCACCCCCCGGTTTAACCGCGATCGCGATCTCGCAACACCAATATATACCCCTCTTTCCGCTGTTTGGCGTGCAGGGCTTGCGGTCAGTGTTGGTTGTGCGTGACGATAGCCCGATTCAATCGATCGCGGCGATCGCGGGCAAATCTCTGGCGCTGGGCAAACCAGGTTCAGCCACAGGATACTACCTGCCGATTTTCAACCTATATGGTTTAACGCTTTCTGAACTGATATTTCCGCCCACCCCTAAGGCGATTTTAGAAGCGGTTGTTGAAGGTAAAGCAGCAGTAGGTGCAGTATCGCTCGAAGAATTTGCGGCTTACAAAAGTCAGGTGACTCCATTCAATCTACGGATCTTGTTCACCGATGTTCATCCCGTCCCGGCGGGTGCAGTGTTGATCAGCCCGACGATCGAGCGCAATGCTCAAGAGTCCATCCGCAAGATTTTGAGTGAAACGCCTTCTGTGGTCGCCCAAGAAGCGGGATTTGTGACGAATGCTCCGGTTCCAGATTACAAGTATATGATTTCGGTCGTAGAGCGGGTGAGAGCCATTTTTCCAGGCGATAGCAAAGAGACGGCGGCGTTGCTTCAACAAAAACCTGTCCGATTATTCAAGTAGGGGCACGATATGTCGTGTCCTTTAGTTGTCGGTTGAACGATCGCAATTGTTCTTGAAATTAGATTAGACCTCCTGTATGAATCCGGGAACGCCCCCTAAATCCCCCATGAATGGGGGACTTTGAGAAGATCTGCGGGTTCAAAGTCCCCCATTTTGGGGGATTTAGGGGGCACAAGCCGACCCAAACAGCGCGAGATCCGATCGCAGTTTATATCGAGAATTCTATTCATGCAGGAGGTCTATTAACGATCGTGGATTAAAAATATCGGTTACTTGCAACGCCAATGGGCACGGCAGTGCCATGCCCTTACAACGATCCTAAGCCAATAACTTCGCACCAGAACCCATAATTTGTTTAGCGATCGCAGTCACTTCTTGAGTCCAGGGATGATCGGGATATCGCAAGCAGAAGATGCCGCTGCTCCCCAAATCAAACATCTCTTCGCAGACTGGCAAAATGCCTGCCACTGGGGTTTCGTAGGTATTCTGCACCCGTTGCCGCAACTCTTTAAAGTTGAGAGTCGGCAGTGCTTTGTTAATGACGAGCAGCATCTTCGGCACTTCTAGCTTGCGAGCTACATCGATCGCGACGGCTGTACCTTGATAATCTTGCTTGTCTGGGCGAAGAATCAACACCAGCGTATCAGAGAGAATAATAGACAGCAACGTTTCTTCGTTAATGCCGGGATGCGTATCGATCAACAGATAATCTAACTTTAAGCGACGAACTAAATTATGCAACCCGTCATTCAGCAGACGTGCATCATAGCCTTCGCGCAAAACGCGAGAGATATCACTCATGCGAATGCTAGAAGGAAGAAGATGAATGCTGCCCTGACGACCAAAAAAGGATTGTTTTTGCTTCAGAATGGGACTGACATCGTAAACGGCTTCTTCGATCGCGCAACGTCCCCATAAATAATCGTTTAGGGTATAGCGCATTTGATCTTCTTCCAGCCCAAATAAAACGTGAATTCCGGGCGATTGGATGTCGGTGTCAACTACTCCAACTCGGCGACCAGAACGAGCGATCAGCGTAGCGAGGTTACTGGTAACGTTTGATTTACCAGTTCCGCCACGAAACGAATGAACCGAGATTATTTCAGACACGATAAATCCTCAAGGGTGAAACGACTGGTTAGATTAACTTAAACAATAATTATTCATCCACAGCATCGCGCTTGCTTCTCATGGCTCTCGCCTCCTCCTGCAATTTTTGAAACGATTCTGATTCAGCGATTTCAGCAACTTGACGTGCCCGCTTATTGTCGTCAATTTCAAGACGAAGTTTTTGCAACTGTTGTCTGAGTTGTTGCTCACGAGCATAAATTTCCTGCACCATACGTTGAAACACTCGTCCCAATTGTCCTAGCTCATCGTTTCGCTTGACGATCGCCTTAAGTTTTCCATGCTCAAACTCTGCCGCTTCCTCAGCGCTGATTTCATCCATACTGATTTTTTGAGCGAGTTGCGCCATGGGCTTAATCGGTTGCAGCACGTTTCGCTTGAGCAAATAGTTAATCAGTAAAATAACTAGTGCGAAAATACCCACGAATATACTAATGATCAAAAAAGATGCACGATTGGCATCGTCAAAGACTTTGCTAGCAGGAACGTAAATAATTTGGCTGCCTAACACTTCGTTGAGTTTCCATCCAAAGCCATTTTCTGAACCATAGCTGGCGATGTGGCTTTTTGGAGCGGCTTCTGGTGTGCTGTGACAGCGCAAACAGGTCGCATTTTTGACTGAAAATGGACGAGCGCTATAAAACATCTTTTCGCCCACCGAGTCGCGAAATCCAGATATATTTTTCAGCCCTGATTCGCTGTTAAATCGTTTTGTGATACCCGCTTCAAACTCATCGGCTTTATCTCGTAAATTGGTTGGGTTTAGCAGCGCATCTTTATAAAAGAAGTCTTTATAGTCTTCATTTTTGCGAAGACTCTCAAAGACTTCTCTGACGGTGTAACTAGGAATGACTTCGGGAATAAACGTGGCTTGAGTGTCAACCATCGGCATCAAGAGAGGGCTGACGTGAGTGTTTGTGAAAGCGCGTACCGAGTTCATCGTTTCTGCCAAAATTTGGCTGCGGTAGCCGATTTCAGATTCGGCTTTTTGCTCAAGGGCATGAGATAATGCAAAACCACTGATGACGATCGCACCAACAAACACCAGCGATAGAAGTAAAGTAAATTTTGTTGCCAATTTGAATCGATTAAACATGGTCGTTTCCGTTGGTATTTACAACACTGCTGAAAATTTACGGATACTCATAAATCATTGGGCTTAAAATCTCTCGGCAATCATCTTAATAGTCTGTTACCGATCGAGATCAGTTCTAATAATTCATTGACGCTTATACGTTTATTCATACTGCGATATGCACTGAAAGCACCACATTGAGCGTGCATTCATCACTTTAGTTGGAGCGATCGGCGATCGCCTATAACGAAAGTCCGGGGTGTGATTTAACCGTGTGCAGCGAAAGTCAGACCGCCTCTACCTACTTCGCCTTAGACCGAATCCTAGACGTTTTTCAGATGTGCATCCCTAGGTGAAATTCGTATTCTAGGGACATCAAGCAGGAAACGAATGAAGCGATTCACGCAATCACAATTCTGTTTGAGTCAACACACAAACACACAAACCAAGGAGAAACACATCATGTCTGAGAACAACTATTCTATGGAACTGTCTGCTGAAGATCTCGATCTCGTGGCTGGTGGCGCAAGACGATTTGCGGCTGCTGAAACCCAAGAACTCACTGACTTCCAAGCTAGCACCCTGAATTCTAGTCGCGGCGGTGTTAGCAGCACCAACATTCAGGAAACCGACGACTTCAAGGCTGCCATCATCGAAGCGACCGAAACTGGCAACTAGTTCCACTGTTTGATTGCAACTTAGAGAGGTGCTTTCTCAAGGTAAATCCTCTCTGCTCAACTTCCTGACCGATCGTCAACTAACCACACTTTAAGGAGAACAAAAATGAATTCCATCGACCCTATCCAATCTCAAGAATTGTCTGCTGAAGATCTCGATTTAGTGGCTGGTGGCGCAAGACGATTTGCGGCTGCTGAGACTCAAGAACTCACTGACTTCCAAGCTAGCACCCTCAATTCTAGTCGCGGCGGTGTTAGCAGCACCAACATTCAAGAAACCGACGACTTCAAAGCTGCCATCTTTGAAGTGACCGAAACGGGCAACTAAAGTCTGTCTTTTCAACCTTATCTAGTTCACTGATACATCACATACCCATACATCACAAGGAGAATGACCATGACCTCAGAATCACACATCACCGTGGAACTGTCTGCTGAAGATCTCGACCTAGTTGCAGGCGGTGCTCGTCGCGAAGCCGCAGCCTTCACCGCAGAACTACAAGACGTTCAGATCAGCACACTATCAGCCGATCGCAACGGGGTTCGCAGCACCAACATTCAAGAAACCGACGACTTCAAAGCTGCCATCTTTGAAGTGACCGAAACGGGCAACTAACCCCACGATCGGAATCGAGAGATAGTTTTCTAAACAAACTCTCATAGGGGCATGGCAGCGTGCCCCTATGAGACCTCCTGCGTGAATAGGATTTCAGATATAAACTGCTCTCAGGTCTCGCTCCGTTTAGGTCGGCTTGTGCCCCCTAAATCCCCCATTCTGGGGGACTTTGAGAAGACTTACGGTTTCAAAGTCCCCCATTCTGGGGGATTTAGGGGGCGTTCCCGGATTTGTGCAGGAGGTCTATTTAACCGATACCCCCAATAAGGAGAACCCCCTATGTCAGATGACCAAATTAAGCCCACCGATGCTGTCGAGTTGTCCGATGAGGAATTAGAGGACGTGGCAGGCGGTTTCAATCTCCGTTTGAATGCCGCTTTTTTCCGACAGACTAATATCTCAACTTCACAAGAGACTGGAGGATATGGTTCCTCAAAGTCTACGTTTGCGGCAGAAAACATCGAATCTGTCGGTCTTCAAATTCTGATCACCGATGCCAGTGCAGAAGACCTTGATGCTCTGAGTGGGCTGCTAGGAAGTGCGACTGCGATCGACGGTTCAGACTAAACACAACGACTCATAAAATAGCAAAAAATAGCAAGGAGAACAATTCTAATGGACAACAAAAAGCAACCTAAACCACAAGAGCTATCGGCTCAAGAACTTGCAGAAATCGCAGGTGGTGCTGCTGAATATCAACCAGGCAAGTATCCAGCCGATAGTATATACGATACCGCCAAAGAAGCGATTTCAAAAAAGATTACCGATAAGGTGTCTGGTTATTACAACGACGATTCGGGAGTTGTTCCCTCCCCTAATCAATCACCGCCGTTGATTCCATAGTAATCCTGAATGATTTGTGGGATGGGCATCCTGCCCGTACAGGCTAGAAGCTCCACTCTTACCTACCGTGTATACGTAAGTCCTTTCGCTTCGTTATGAGCGGCTTCTGCCCCCTAAATCTCCCCAAATTGGGGGACTTTGAAACTGAAAGTCTGGGGTCAAAGTCCCGCAGGATGGAGGATTTAGGGGGCGACCCCCAGCAATCTAAACTTAAAGCAATTTGTGTATACACGGTAGCCCACTCTTACAAATCAACAACTCCTGTATTACGGACTTCACCACACTCATTCTACAGATGCTTCGTTAAATTGTGCTCTCTTCGTTGAATTTTGACTGCTACTCTCTTCTCTCTCAACAAGCATCTGTAGTTTCATTCTAAAAAATTAGTATCTCCTACACGAGTTGCATAACACAGCAAAACCAATCGTGATCTTTTACTAGCTCCCTTATCCCCTCCGATCGATTCCCTCGTAGCAACACAGAAGGAAGTTAAATTTATGACAGAAGTTCTACTAAAGGAACTGAGTAGCAGTGATGTTGACTGGATCTTGGCAACGGGTCGGAGAGAAGAAGTGACGGCTGGCACGACCCTGATCCGCCAAGGTACATTGGTTAATGCTCTCTACATTCTGCTAGATGGCGCATTGACCGTTTCAGTTGCTCAGGCTGACGATAACCCGATCGGTCGGGCGTTTGCTGCCCTCGAAGGGGGCGAACTGTCAGGGCGAGAAATCGCCAGACTCACCAATGGGGAGGTAGTCGGAGAACTGCCGTTCTTAACCTCCTACCAGTCTTCTACCACCGTCAAAGCACTCAGAAAATCGCTGGTGTTGATGATTCCGCAACAGCAGCTTATGGAGAAATTGCAGACAGACATCACGTTTGCGGCTCATCTCTATCGGGCGATCGCGGTTTTGTTGGCGCACCGACTAGAGCAGATTGTTAGTCAGATTGGACATAGTACGATCGTGTTATGCCAGCCTCAGATTCGAGAAATTTTGTGCACGTTTGCAGAGTTAAACGATAGTGATATTGGTTGGATGATTGCTGCGGGCAATGCTGTGAGGATTGCTGCGGGCGATGTCTTGTTCCATGCTGGCAGACCCGTTGACGCATTTTACATTTTGCTAGATGGGAAAATGGTTACCTCGATCGCTGACGACGAAAGCAATCCTCTAACTCGTGCCTTTTCAAACTTAGAAGAAACCGATCACGTCGAACGAGAGTTTGCAAAACTATCGCGAGGCGACATGGTAGGCGAAACGCCTTTTGTGGAGGCGAGTCCGCCTGCGATGACAATTCGGGCAGTTGAGGATGCGATCGTGCTAGCAATTCCGCGCTGGCGGCTGGCGGCAAAACTGCTGCACGATGTTGGGTTTGCGGCTCGATTTTATCGCGTGTTAGCGATTTTGTTAGCCGACAAACAGCAAGGCATCATCAATCGGTTGGGCTACGGCAGAATCACCTACAGCTCAGGTCGATCTCTCGACGATCGCTTGACCTACGAAGATGAACTGAGTTCGGGCTTTTTGGCTCAGGTAACGCTAGCGGGTACTCGATTTGACTGGATGCTGAAACAGATTCGAGGGTAGGGGCATGGCTATTGCCGTAGCCCTCACCCTAAATCCCTCTCCCCGTGGGAGAGGGACTTTGAATCTGGCTCCCTTCTCCCACGGGGAGAAGGGTTGGGGATGAGGGCGACAAGCCAGGCATCACCACGATTTGAACTCAAGTTGACACCAAGGGGGCACCCCGATGCCGCACCCCGATCGCATGTAAATTTCGACAATTGAATGGAGTCAGTATGGTCACGATCAACAAGAACAACCTATTCCGAAAAGAAGCCCTCGATCGCTTGTCGTCTCCAGAGCGACTCGATCAACTGATGCAAATTGTTCAGCCTAAGAAGTGGATTCCGTTAGCGGCGATGGGATCTTTGATTGCGGTTGGGCTGACCTGGAGCGTTTTCGGTCGCATTCCCATTACTGTTACAGGGCAGGGTGTCGTTGTTTATCCTAGCAAGGTGACGGCGTTTCAGTCTCCCAGTTCTGGGAAGATTCTCACTCTGAATATTCGTCCGGGTGATCAGGTGAAAAAAGGGCAGGTGATTGCCACGATCGACCAGACTGAACTGCAAGAAAAGTTAGACCTAGCTCGTGCCAAAATGGTTCAACTGCAAGAGCAAGATCGCGTTGCAAATTCACTGCAACTCCAGCGAACAGTCTTAGATAAGGGTGCCTTGCAACAACAGCGTCAGGCACTCCAGCAAAGTTTAGAGACAACTCAATCCGTCACACCAATTATTAGAGATAAAGGTCTTAATTCAATTCGGCAAGAGCGGCAGAACTTAGAGCAACGATTGCAGACGACGCGAGATCTTTTACCGACCTTCAAACAGCGATTTGAGTTGCGGCAGCAGCTACGCCAAGAGGGTGCTGTGTCGAGTGATAGCGTGCTTCAGGCACAGCAAGAATTTCTTAACAGCCAAACTAAAATCAACGAAATTCAATCGGAACAGAAACAGCTTGATGTCAAAGAAGCTGATGCTCAACGACAATTTTTAGAGAACGTCAATGCAACCAAAGATTTGCAAGCTCAGTTAGCAACACTAGACACAAAACTCGCAGGTCAAGCAGAACAAGATTTAGCCATTGCAACGAACCGTAAAAAAGAAATTCAAGACACAGAGCGAACGATCGTACAACTGCAATCACAATTAAAAGGCAAAAGCCAGGTAAAAAGTAATTTTGATGGGCGAGTGTTAGAGGTTGTCGCCGTTTTAGGACAAACACTCGAAGAAGGAGGACGAATGGGCACGATCGAAGCTCAAGACTCCTCAAATAAATTGGTCGGGGTGGCATTTTTCCCAGTCAGTGAGGGCAAAAAGATTCAGAAGGGAATGGAGCTACAAGTTACCCCGTCTACGGTCAAACGAGAACGCTTTGGGGGCATTGTGGCAACCGTCACGAATATATCTGAGTTTCCGGTGACAAAAGAGGGTGCAGCGAGCGTGGTCGGCGGAACTGAAGTCTTGCAGAGCCTGCTCACTAAAGAGCCACAAATTCAAGTTTTTGCAGAGCTTCAACCTGACGCTTCGACAAAGAGCCATTTTCGTTGGTCTTCATCTAAGGGTCCCGAAACCCAAGTCACACCAGGTACGACGACCTCAGTGCGCGTCAAAATCGATGAACAATCTCCGATTTCGTTTGTCTTTCCGATTCTGCGATCGTGGAGTGGAGCTTACTGATTATGCGAACTCTTGTTGGACAAATTGGACGTAAATTAAGACCGATTCGGCAGATGATTAGCCCGCCCGATCGTCGCTGTCGAACTCCCACCCTCTTGCAAATGGAGGCAGTAGAATGCGGGGCGGCGGCACTGGGAATTATGTTGGGTTATTACGATCGCATTGTTCCTCTAGCTGAGTTGCGTCAAGCCTGCGGCGTTTCACGAGACGGCAGCAAAGCCTCTAATATTCTCAGCGCGGCGCGTAGCTATGGGTTGCAGGCAAAAGGCTTTAAGATCGAGTTAGAGGCGCTACGCAAACTGAACTGCCCCTACATTGTCTTTTGGAATTTCAATCATTTCCTAGTTGTTGAAGGGTTTAGCAAAGACAAAGTTTATATCAACGATCCGGCGAGTGGGCCTCAAACCATTTCGCTAGAAGAGTTCGATCAAGCGTTTACTGGAGTCGTGCTGGTTGTTGAACCGGGTGCAGAATTTAAGCCAGGAGGACGTAAACCAAGTCTCATTCTCGCGTTGTGGGATCGATTGGAAAGCTCGATCGGGGCGCTGATCTATTGTGTAATCGCAGGATTGCTCTTAGTGATTCCTGGGTTAGCGATTCCAGCATTCTCTCAAGCGTTTGTCGATAATGTATTAATCGAAGGCAGAGACGATTGGTTGCATCCTTTAATCATTGGAATTATAGGCACAGCCGTATTAAGTGGATTTCTGACCTTGCTTCAGCTTCAGTTTCTTCGCCGCATGAAAATTAAGTTAGCTGTGGGCATGTCCAGCCGATTCTTATGGCATATTCTACGACTTCCAGTTAGCTTTTATGATCAGCGATTTGCCGGAGAAATTAGTAGCCGAGTTCGCCTCAACGACAGTCTAGCGAATCTGCTGTCAGGACGATTAGCTACTACCGCCATCTCCGCCTTTACCGTCGTTTTCTATGCTGTGGTGATGCTGCAATATGATGTCGTGTTGACCTCGATCGGCATCGCATTTGTGATAGTAAACGTCACCGTTTGGCGATGGGTTTCTCGTCAGCGCGTCGATGCCAATTTGCGTTTAATGCAAGAACAAGGCAAAGTCAGCGGGGTCTCGATTTCAGGGCTGCAAAGTATGGAAACGCTGAAGGCATCGGGGCTAGAGTCAGAATTCTTTTCCCGCTGGGCAGGCTACTACGCCAAAGCGATCAATGCCCGACAGGAAATGGATACGACGAATCAAACTCTGGGCGTACTGCCCTCGTTTTTGACCTCAATTACATCCATGCTGTTGCTGGTTGTGGGCGGACTGCGCGTCATGGATGGGGTGCTGAGTATTGGCATGCTGATTGCGTTTCAAGCATTGATGCAGCGCTTTTTAGAGCCTGTCAATAATCTCGTCGGTCTCGCGGGTGAACTTCAAGAAATGGAAGGTAATCTCAATCGCCTGGATGATGTGTTGCGTAGCTCGATCGACCCTGCGGTCAAAGAACCCATCAGCGCCCCGCCGTCTGATGCTCTTCCTGCCGCTAATGTTCGGCTGCAAGGCTATATCGAACTTCGTAACATTACCTTTGGCTACAATCGCTCTGCGCCGCCCTTAATCGAAAATCTCAGTCTGTCGCTCAAGCCAGGTCAACGAGTCGCATTAGTTGGGGGCAGTGGTTCAGGTAAGTCAACAGTTGCCAAACTGATTTGTGGTTTATATGAAGCCTGGTCAGGAGACATTTTGTTTGATGATCGATCGAGAAGCCAGATTCCTCGATCGATTCTTACCCATTCGATCGCGCTAATTGAACAAGATATCTCACTGTTTGCTGGAAGTGTTCGGGACAATCTGACGCTATGGGATTCGACTGTTCCCTTTAGCAATTTAGTTCGCGCTTGCAAAGATGCCGCCATTCAGGATGTCGTGTTGTCGCTACCCGGAGGCTACAGCGCTGATCTAGCAGAAGGAGCCACCAATTTAAGTGGCGGACAGCGACAGCGTTTAGAGATTGCTCGTTCCCTGGTGAACAATCCGGCGATTTTGATCATGGATGAAGCAACTAGCGCCCTCGATTCTGAAGCTGAAAGGCTAATTGATCAAAAACTCCGAGAGCGCGGCTGCACCTGTGTAATCGTGGCGCATCGGTTGAGTACGATTCGAGATTGTGACGAGATTATTGTCTTCGATCGCGGCAAGGTAGTGCAACGAGGCACCCATGACGAGTTGCAGCAAATTGAAGGCAAATATTTGCAATTGATTCAGAGCGAAGGCGGAGCACTTCAAGAGGAACAACCATGTTAGATCAGATTCGGATTGTCACCTTGCCCGGAGAGTATTATCAACTTAAAGGCAATGAGCCACTGATTTTAGATGACCCGGAGACGATTTGGGTCGTGAAATCGGGTTCGTTAGCAGTGTTCGCAATGCCCGTCAAAGAAGGGGTTGCTGAAGGAACTCGCCGCTATTTGTTCACAACACGATCGCGGCAAGCTCTGTTCTCGATCTCTAGCGATTTTGAGCCGTTGCCCTATCAGCTTTTTGCAGTATCAATCGAAGAAACCGAACTGCTCAAAGTGTCGATCAAAGATTTTCGCCAATTTATCGCCGAAGGCAATGGCGAAGCTCTGGCTTTAATCAACGGATGGGTTGAACAACTGGGATTAGCGGTGTCTACGATCGTTCCTCCTGGACTGCCGTTTCAAGAAGAAGGGGTGCGTTATTTTTCACTCACCAATGGTCAGATCTTCCAGCCTCAGCGAGAGCTTGTCTCGTGGGTACAGATCCAGCGCGGCTATGCCAACTGGATGGGATTTGAGGAACTGTTGCTCACACCCCAATCGGGACTGTTGCCCGTGAGTGCAGATATGTGGTTTCAAGCCGAAGATACGATCGAGCTTGAAACCCTAACAACAGAACAGGTAGAAGATCCCAACACTTTGTTGATGGGCATCTTCCAGCTTCAAGTTTATGTGCTGCAAACCCTGTACTTTTTAGAACAGCAGGAAACCAGCGACGAATTACAGCGATTTCAACAACGGCAACACCTCAATCATCAGGTGATGGAGGAAACGCTGGGTGAGTTAGCCTCGTTGCTGCAAGCCCAACAAGCCATCCCATCTGCCCAGCTTGGAGACAATGATTTTGATCAGGCTTTGCTGATTGCGGCGGGTGCTGTTGGGCGAGTTTTGGGCGTGACGATTCGACCGCCCGCCAAGTCTGAAGACATGAATCGGGTGCAAGATCCGCTGCAAGCGATCGCGCGGGCTTCTCGGCTGCGAATGCGCTCGATCGCGCTGCAAGGTCAGTGGTGGAAAAAAGATTGCGGTGCCATGCTCGCTTACACAGTTGAGGACAATCATCCAGTAGCGCTGTTGCCGATCTCAGATACTCGCTATGAGATCTTCGACCCAATTAAGAGAACTCACATTCCCATTAATGCTAAGAGCGCTGCCACACTCGCAAACACCGGATACACGTTCTATCGCCCATTGCCCGACAAAGTTCTCAAGACGATCGATCTGCTGAAATTTGCCCTGCAAGGACACTATAAAGAATTGATGGTGGTTTTGACAGCGGGTGCTGCAACAACATTGTTGGGAATGATCACCCCCCAAGCTACCGCAATTTTGGTTGATAGTGCGATTCCAGATGCCGATCGCGGCTTATTAGTGCAAATCGCCTTAGCACTTCTGGCAACCGCTTTTGGCAGCACACTTTTTCAACTCGCTCAAGGTTTTGCGATTATGCGAGTCGAAACCTTTGCCGATGCCTCAACCCAAGCCGCAGTCTGGGATCGGCTGCTCAACTTAAAAGCTTCCTTTTTTCGCCAGTACTCGATCGGAGACTTAAACTCACGGGTGAGCGCGGTGACTCAAATCCGTCAAAAACTCAGCAGCACCGTTCTCAGAAGTATTTTTACTGGCTTGTTTGCATTCCTAAACTTAGGACTTTTGTTTTACTACAACGCTTCATTAGCGTTAATCGCACTCGTTGTAGCGCTGATTAACATTTCCGTTACGCTTTTTTCAGGAATGTCTACGCTCCGCAAGACGCGCCCGTTATTAGAATTGCAGGGGCAGCTATTCGGGGTGATGGTGCAGTTGATTAACGGGGTGCCTAAACTTCGAGTCGCTGGGGCTGAATCTCGTGCCTTTGCGTTTTGGGGAAAACAATATAGTCAACAAATTAAATGGATGTTGAGTACGCAGGGCGTTGAAGATGTACTTGCGGTGGTTAATAAAATCTTGCCTGCATTAACGACCGCAACGCTATTCTGGTTCGCAACGAGCTTAATTCAGCAATCGTCCTCACAAGAGGGAGGATTATCCACAGGTGTATTTTTAGCGTTTAACGCCGCATTTGGCACCTTTATTAGTGGAGCCACCAGTTTGAGTGGCACGATCGTCGATGTTCTGCAAGTGGTGCCGCTCTGGGAACGAGCGCAGCCCATTCTAGAAGCCAAACCCGAAGTAGATTCTGACAAATCAGATCCGGGCAGACTGTCGGGTCGAGTCCTCGTCGATCATGTGATTTTTCGCTATCGGGATGACGGGCCACTGACGCTAGATGATGTCACAATCCGCGCTGAACCGGGCGAGTTTATTGCCTTCGTAGGCGCTTCGGGAAGTGGCAAATCAACGCTATTCCGATTACTACTAGGGTTCGACGCGCCAGAATCGGGCACTGTCTACTACGACGGACAAGATCTCGCGGGTCTGGATGTTCACGCCGTGCGTCGGCAGTTAGGGGTGGTTATGCAAAATAGCCGATTGACCTCCGCATCGATCTTTGAGAATATCGCCAGTGGAGCCATGATCACGATGGATGAGGCATGGGAAGGGGCGGGGATGGCTGGCTTTGCTGAAGATGTAGAATCGATGCCGATGGGCATGCACACGGTAATCAGCGAAGGGGGCACCAACCTTTCTGGCGGGCAACGGCAGCGATTATTGATCGCCCGATCGCTCGTCTTAAAACCCAAAATTCTGCTATTTGACGAAGCCACTAGCGCACTAGATAACCGCACCCAAGCGATCGTCAGTCAAAGCTTAGAGCGCCTCAAAGTCACGCGCATTGCGATCGCGCATCGTCTCAGCACCATTCGGAACGCCGATCGAATTTATGTGTTTCAGAATGGTCGCGTGGTGCAGGAGGGCAATTTTGACCAACTCGCCGAGCAACCAGGACTGTTTGCCCAACTGATGGCACGACAAAAACTTTAAGAGCATTTATTAAGGTGCAACTTCTCGTCCTCACCCTGGGACTCTCCCCATACCGTACACACAAGTCTTTGTCGCTGCGTTCCAGTCCTTTCAGCCCCCTAAATCCCCCACGAGTGAGGGACTTTGAGCTAAGGCTCTAGTTTCAAAGTCCCCCATTTTGGGGGATTTAGGGGGCGAAGATCTCAGCAATGACGAATCGAGACTTGTGTATACACAGTAGCTCCCGCAGGAGAGGGGTTTAGGGTGAGGGTTATTTCACATCGCATAATTCAGTATGACAAAAGTCATTAGAAACCTACTCATCAGATAACGAAAGTCGTAGAGAATCTCCCTAGTTCGTTGAGGTCGATTCATGACATTTTTCAGAGGTTTATTCTGTTTGTAATCCTTACGATGAAGTTATTCAAATTGAAGGTAAACCTATGAACTGTCTAACTTCAACCCACAATAACAACTTACTCTCTTCCATGCGGCAACAGCTTTCATCGATCGAGATTTGTCATCCCAAAGTTGCGCGATTGTTGTGCAAAATGATTCCGGCTCGTTGCCCTTTTGAGCGAGAAATTAAGCTTTTTAATCGCCCGATCGCTCACATTCCACCGTTCTGTAAACTCAACCCTTTCTACGACCAAATTGTTGAAATTCGTTTCAAGTCTCTCTCTTACTTAGCTGATCACTGTGGTGAAGATATTACCCTCTATTGTTAAAGGAACAACGATCATGGTAGCTACTCTTTTTGAAACACTCAAAGTCAACGTTAGCCTCATTTTTGCCCTGCTTGTGTCGAGTCCTTCGAGCATCGGTGCAGAAACGGTTCCTATCCCCAGTAATCTAAACGTTCCTAGTGGTCAACAACTGATTTTAAAAGCCTCTGCCAAAGGCTCTCAGATCTATGTTTGCACTCTGAAGACTCCCTATCCTGCTCAATATGAATGGACGCTAAAGGCTCCCGATGCCATCTTAGTGAATGAGCAAAGGCAATATCTGGCAAAGCATTATGCAGGCCCAACGTGGGAGGCAAAAGACGGCAGCAAAGTGGTAGCGATCGTAAAATCTAAGACAGCCGCACCTCAAGATCGCGCCATTCCCTGGCTGTTGTTAGAGGCACGATCGCACGAGGGCAATGGAATTCTTCGCTCAGTTAATTGGATTCAACGAGTGAATACGATTGGCGGAAAGGCTCCGGCTCAAGGATGTGACGAGTCCTTTCAAGACCGGGAGGTTCGAGTAAATTATACGGCTGATTATCTCTTTTATGGAGACTGACGTTTTAATATGTAGGGACACAATATATCGTGTCCCTACTCCAGGATTAAAAATGATCATTCTCTTAATGGGTGTTTCTGGCTCTGGCAAAACCACGATCGGAAAACTGTTAGCAACCTCTTTAGACTGGCAATTTAGCGATGCTGATGATTTCCATTCTCCAGGAAATGTCGAGAAAATGCGGCAAGGAATCCCGCTCACCGAAGCCGATAGAACGCCCTGGTTACGAGATTTGCAAGCCGCTCTAAAACGCTGGCTGCAAGAAAATAGGAATGTAGTTTTGGCGTGTTCGGCATTAAAAGATAGTTATCGTCAATTTCTGTTGATTGATCACGATCGTATCAAGCTAGTTTATCTCAAAGGATCACATCAGTTAATTGAAAAGCGATTGCAAGAACGACACAATCACTATATGCCAGAACAGCTTTTAGATAGCCAATTCAACACGCTAGAAGAACCACTAGATGCACTGCTGGTTGAAATCGCAGAGCCGCCCCAAGTGATTGTGAAGACCATTCGATCTACGTTGAAGATTTAGCAATTGTGATTGATCGGTTCAATCCGCCGGGGCACGCCGTGCCATGCCCCTACAATGCGAATCTGTCGCATTCGCAAATCAAATTGGTGTCACTCATTAACGTCAGTTCGATAAAAGTGGTTCGCTCCGGTTGTGAATTCGGGTAGCCCCCTAAATCCCCCAAGTTTGGGGACTTTGAAACTGGAGTCTTGGCTCAAAGTCGCTCAGAATGGGGGATTTAGGGGGCTGAAGCCGCTCTTGACGAAGCGAAAAAACTCGTCGAACTGACGTTAATTAGGCTACTGATATCCAGCAGCTTGCAGGGCAAACAAATGGGCGTATCGTCCCTCAGCTTTGACCAAATCTTCGTGGCTTCCCTGCTCTAACACTTTGCCCATTGACAGCACCAAAATTCGGTCTGCCATGCGAACGGTTGAGAAGCGGTGAGAAATCAGAATCGCCATCTGGTTTGAGGTCATCTCGCGAAAGCGATCGAAGATTTGCACTTCCGATTCGGCATCCATTGCCGAGGTTGGCTCGTCTAACACGAGAATGTCGGCTCTGGTTCGCATAAAGGCGCGGGAGAGAGCGATCTTTTGCCACTGTCCACCAGAGAGTTCGCGACCGCTCTTAAACCAGCGACCTAAGCGCGTTTCAAAGCCTTCGGGCATCTGCTCGATGAAGGGCAGCGCGTTGCCTTTTTCCGCCGCCTCAATCCAGCGATCGTGATCTTCTAAATATTTGACATCGCCAACGCCCACGTTTTCACCAACTTTGAACTGATATTGCATAAAGTTCTGAAAAATCACGCCGATGCGCTGCTGCAATATCTCTAAATTCCACAGTTGCAAGTCCAACCCGTCGAGTAAGATGCGTCCAGAATTGGGCGTGTAGAGTCGGGTCAGCAGTTTAATCAGCGTTGTTTTGCCGGAACCATTTTCACCGACGATCGCTAGCTTTTCTCCGGGCTTGAGATGGAATGAGACGTGATTGAGCGCGAGTTGTTCGCTGCCGGGATATTGAAAGGAGACATTCTCAAAGCGCAAGCCATCACCCGGACTGGTGCCGCGATCGGCATAGCCTTGCGGTTGAGGAATCTCTTGTTCTAAAAACTCATACAAGTTAGAGAGATAGAGGCTGTCTTCATACATTCCGCCGATCGCGCTGAGAATCGACGCAAACGCATTTTGACCTTGGCGAAACACGACGAGATACATCGTCAACTCACCGAGGGTAATGGCACCGACAATGGTTTCGACTACGATCCAAATATAGGCGAGATAAAACGCGGCAGTGCTAACGAGACTGAGCAGATAACTCCAGATGCCGCGACGGATGGTGAGGTTGCGGTCTTCGCTGTAGAGTCGATTGAAGATTGTGTTGTAGCGATCGAGCAACGTCTGCCCTAGTTGATAGAGCTTGACCTCCATGGCGGGGGCTTCATTGGCGATCAAAAACTCTAGATAATTTTGTTCGCGGCTTTCGGGAGTGCGCCAGCGAAATAGCCGAAAGGCTTCACCTGCAAAGCGCGTCTCGGCAACAAATGCCGGAACAGCCGCCACCATTAAAACCAGCACCGCCCATACCGAAAAATGAATCAGCAGACCGCCATAGGTGATCAGCGTCAGGCTGTCTTGCACCAATCCAAAGGTGCGCCCCACGAGACTGAGCGGACGGCTAGAGGCTTCTCGTCTCGCCCGCGTCATCTTGTCATAAAATTCTGAATCCTCGAAGTGAGCGAGGTCGAGCGTCAAGGCTTTATCTAAGATCAGCACGTTGACTTTTTGCCCCAATAAAACCCGCAACAGCGATTGACACAGGGCTAATCCTTGTTTGCTGCCTGCCAGAATTGCGACAACCAAGGCTTCTAATCCTAGATATTTTAGAGCAGTCCACTGATCGGCTGGAAGCTTTGATTGGGATGCGATGACCACGCTATCGACAATCAGTTTTCCCACATAGGCGACGACCGCAGGTAATAATCCTGCAATCAGCGTGAGGAATGCCAGAAATAGAGTGAGCCGACGATCGGTACTCCAAACCAGGGCGATCGCGCGTCCGCAATATTGAAAAATCGAGAGGGATTGAGAAACGCTCCGCAGATAGCGTTTTATAGGTGATGTCTGATTCATTATTCAACGATAACGTTCAGGGCGAATGAATCGCATCTTTCCTTTGAGTCGTCTGCTTTGTAGGGTTGCCTAGCTATGAGGCGAAATTGGGGTTGAGGAGCGATCGGAATCGATCGTCTTGCCGAATGCCATCAAAATCTGAGTCTGTCTTTGCCATCTCTCGGTACTCGGAATCTAGGTTAATGGCTTGTTGTAAGGTGGCAATGGCTAAATCAACATTCTTCTGCAATCCATAAAAGCAGGCTTTGTTGTACCAGGCTTCGTGATAGTCCGGTTTGAATTCCAGGGCTTTGTCATAGCTGGTGATCGCCTCCTCTTTGCGTCCTAAGGCAGACAGCGCATTGCCGCAGTTGTACCAAGCTTCGTGATAGTCCGGTTTGAATTCTAGGGCTTTGTCATAGCTGGTGATCGCCTCCTCTTTGTGTCCTAAGGCAGACAGCGCATTGCCGCGGTTGTTCCAGGCTTCGTGATAGTCCGGTTTGAATTCTAGGGCTTTGTCATAGCTGGTGATCGCCTCCTCTTTGCGTCCTAAGGCAGACAGCGCATTGCCGCGGCTGTACCAGGCTTCGTGATAGTCCGGTTTGAATTCCAGGGCTTTGTCATAGCTGGTGATCGCTTCCTCCTTACGCCCTAAGTCAGACAACGCATTGCCACGGTTGTTCCAGGCTTCGTGATAGTCCGGTTTGAATTCCAGGGCTTTGTCATAGCTGGTGATCGCCGCTTCATAGTTTCGATCAGCCGAGAGGATATTGCCTTTTTCAATCCACAAACTGGCTTGTTGATCTGGGGTCTGCTGATCCTCCTCCAAAATGGCTTGAATGTCCCGGATGCGATCGAGCCGCTGGGTATGACTCCATGCGAGGTATTCATCATAATCTCCCTGGAGTTCCTGCGTCAGTTTGCCGACGGTTTCGGAATCGGGGACAAACTCAAAGATGCCCGATCGCCAGTCAAAGAAGTCCGGCGCACGACGCGCAATGTATTTAATGCCAAAGGCGTTCAGAAAGAACACAAAACAAAACGAAAAATCATCGCGAAAGCGCTCTCGCTGCAAATTTAGATGCCCCAACACGCGCGGCACAGTGTCAAGCTTGTAGTAGTCGCCCTGACCGCCATAGCCCGACTTGACATAGGGGTCTAAAGACTTTTCTAACCCAGAAATAAACAGCACGTTAATGGATTGGAGATTGGGCAACGTCGCCACCCGTTGGTATAAGTTGCCATCGACCAATTCTTCTTTTAGCTCCAACCGCTGCATGAGCAACGCTGGCAAATCCGCCTGGAGCCGCTGCACCAAATCTGCCTGATCGCCCGGTACACAGCGGACAAAAAATAAGCTAAACCCTTCCGTGCGCTGGAGCGATCGCACCAGAGACTGATACGACTCTTCGGGATCAGCAACCACATCCGCATCCCAATCGATCTCCGTCGTCGCACCCATTTCACTCACTTCTACTGGCTCCCCCTTCATATCGGTCTAATGCCCGCTTAAAGCCATCCAACCCCCGCACCAGCGGATGCACATCATGCCAAACCTGCACCTCGCCCTCTCCATCAATGTAGCGATATTCTAAAATGCAGCGTCGAAACAGCAAACTGCGAAATTGATCATCATTCTCGGTAATCAGCTTATCTTGAGACACCCGCACCAACGCCTCCCACTCGTGCCCATCAATCACTTTCCGATAGGTATCGCGCAACTCCGAAATTGCCCGCTGCACCGATCGCGTCGAAATCGGCAACTCCCGCGTGTTCTGCAACGCCGCCTTCATCAAATTCATCAAGTTGCGAACGTGCCCGCCACTCATTTCACACAGCTTATTCAACGCCTCGATCGACTCAAACGCCGCCTCCAATTCCCCCTCCATGTGGGCAAACCGAAACCGTTGGCGAATCAATTCCTTCAGCGTTGCCATCCCGATTTCACTAATCTCCCCGTCTGGGGTTTTGAGCATCACCATCGGCAGCACCTCCACGGGCTTATAGCGCTCTTCCATTGCCGTCAGATGCACCGAATATGCCAAAGAAATCGGCACCGTGTAAATCACATGACAGTTGAGCGCCCGCAGTTGATCGCTGTGGTTGACAAAAATTTGTTCATAATTGCTTGGCTGATTTTCACCGTCAGAGCGCTCGATGATGCGATCGAGATTATCCACAATCAGGACGAGATCCTGAGGCTTGCGATCGCCCAAGGCACTCCCAATAAAGTCATTCAAAATGTCAATCAATGATTCTGCCTGTTGTTCCACCTGACGGCGAATCACTTGCTGCTTGCTGACATTGGTTTTGATCGTGGTAGAGACTTTCCCCAGCGGTGTCTCCGGTGTTTCATAACTCAACTCATCTAGCGATAACTCCGTCACCCCCAAATCTCGCAGATCTCTTAGCAGACGATTCACCCACTCCCGAAACTTGTCATCTTGACCGGGCTGCGATCGCAGTTTGCTGATCAACTGTCGGGCACAGGCTAGCAAAATATCGCTGTATTGGGTGTTTTCCGGTTCTAAATCACCATCATCGGCGGCAAAATAAACCACCCGAAAGCCTTGGCGCTGTAGGTGATCCTGAAGTCGCAATAATTCGGTAGATTTGCCCGCACCCCGATGTCCGGCATAGAGTTGACAGGTGACTTTTTCCGATCGGGCAATCTCCAACCCCAGCCCCGCCAAAATATCTTCCTCGCCCCGCACCGATGCACAATCGACCCAAGCCGGATCATTCGCAGGTAGTGGTCGAAAAGGATCGAAGGCGGTGTAAAGCTTTTTCCAAAAATCTGGGCTGGCGGTCATGCAACGAACCTAAAGCGGCACTTCGGTTTCATTGTCCCACGTAAAGCCTATGCAGTGGTTCTACTGCGCTGGCGTGGGTATTTTCCCATCCTTGAAAACTCGTGTCTACCGACAGGTTTATAATCGTCCCTCAGCCCGTATCCGAGCCAGGAAGCGAGAAGGAGTTGCGTTCGTGCGAAGTTGCTGGACTTGTAAAAATTCCTGTTGGATTTCTGTTTCGATTTCAGCCGGATGATCGAAGTAATAGGTCATGGCAGCATGAGCTTCGGCAGGGTGAAGGTAAGGGTGCTGATGACAGATTTCATCAACCGACCAACCATGAGTGAGATAGTCCATGACTATCTGGGCGACCCGAATCCGAGGTAATCGTTTGAGATGGGCGGGGCGATCGCCGCTTTTTTCTAAATGGGGATAGGAGATGGGGAGCAGCATAAGCAAATTGCGATTGCAACAGGTTAGTGAGGGCTAATACTTTCCTACCTTGGTTTCGCTTCCGTAACGCCTATTTCACTGGCGAGGAATAGAGTGAGACGACGATCGGTACTCCAAACCAGCGCGATCGCGCGTCCGCAATATTGAAAAATTGAGAGAGATTGAGAAACGCCCCGCAGATAGCGTTTAAGTGGCGATGTCTGATTCATCTTTTCACGATAGCTTTAAGACGAATTCATCGCATCTTTCCTTTGAGTCGTCTGCTTTGGTGGGTTGCCTAGCTATTAACTTGGCAATCAAAGACCCAACGTAAAGCGGTAGGGTATGCCCACAAGTCCTTTGATTTGTCATCGCTGAGATCTTTGCCTCCTAAATCCCCCACGAGTGGGAGACTTTGAAACTAGAGTCTTAGCTCAAAGTCCCCCAGAATGGGGGATTTAGGGGGCTGAAGCCGACTGAAACGAAGCGACGAACGGACTTCTCCTAGGAGTCTTTCATCATCTCCTACAAGCCGTTTATGGTCGATCGTGGGTCTTTGATGATCGCTTCCGACTCTTGGCATTTGGGTCGTGAGGGGTTGCACTGAGTTCACGAGTCTCTACGCCTCATCGACGAGTCTTTGCATCTCGATCGCGGACGATTGCATTTCTCCCACGAGTCTTTTGGTGTCCTCTTCGCAGTGATGAATGTTGGGCGTTCCTGAATGCAAATATGAATTGCCCCCCTAGCCCCCAAGTTTGAGGGGAACCAGAATCTTAAAGTCCCCCAGAATTGGAGGATTTAGGGTTGGCGAGGGCTTTGCCCCACTTCGTGAGGAGGGCTTTAACTATTCGTGCAGGAGGTCTAAACTTAAGATCCTTAGGATCGTGGATTAAATAACCTGTAAAAGTCCTCTGATTTGTCATCGCCGAGACTTTTGCCCCCTAAATCCCCCACGAGTGAGGGACTTTGAAACCAGAGTCTTAGCTCAAAGTCCCCCAGAATGGGGGATTTAGGGGGCAAAAGCCGACCCAAACGCAGCGACAAAGATTGGTGTACACCGTAACTCCTGAGGGAGAGGGCGAGAAGTTACACCTTAATAAATCCACGTTCCTTAGAGTTTCTCTAGCTGGTGGCGCAGGTGGCTGCTGAGAAAGTCAATGCTGGTCACGACGAGCAGCAGCAAGAGCATCATGGTTGTCGCTTTAGAGTATTCAAACCCACGAATATAGTTGACCAACTCAAAGCCGATTCCCCCCGCACCAACAACGCCTAAAACCGAGGCAGAGCGGATATTGTACTCAAACATATAAAGGGTATATCCTAATCCGAGCGGCAGCACTTGCGGCAAGATGCCATACTGAGCAACTTGGCTCCATGAGGCACCGCCCACTTGCAGCGCTTTGATGGATTCTGGATCAACTGCTTCGATCGCTTCTTGATAAAATTTTGCTAAATAGCCAATCGTATAGATTGACAGCGCTAATGTTCCAGCAGTCGCTCCTAGCCCGGTAGCCGACACAAAGAAGAGTCCCAATACAATTGAGGGAACAGTTCGCACAGCATTTTGCAGCAAGGTTGCACTCCAGCGCAGCCAATCAGGGGTAAGATTTTGAGCCGACAAAACCGCGATCGGAACTGACAAAACTGCGCCGATCGTCGTTCCCCAAAGCGACATTTGCACCGTCTCAATCAGCGCTCGAATCGCCACATCAGTGACGCTTAAGTCGGGCGGAAACAGACGATAAATAAAGTCGATCATATGAGGAACGCTTTTTTGCAGCAGCGTTCCATTAATTTTTAATCCTTGCAGTGCCCATCCATACACTAGAACCAGTGCCGCAAGGATCATAAAGAGCTTGCTTTTAGACACAATCCAGCGAAACTTTACCCGAACGTCTTTCATCGCTCAACCTGTTCAGCAGTTTTAAAGTGGACAGCCAGGTTGTGACAGTCGCCGTCATAAAGAATTCGTCCTGCTTCAAAAATTAAGGCACGTCGGGCATAAGTTTGAGCGATCGCGAGGTCGTGCAAGACACTAATTATGGTCATGCCTTGATGATTCAATTGGGCCAACAGTTCCATTACGTGCCGCGTGGCTAACACATCAAGTCCGGCGGTTGGTTCATCTAGCAAAAGAATCGAGGGAGACTGCATCAGCAGGCGGGCGATCGCCACTCGTTGCCGTTGTCCGCCGCTCAATCGGCGCGTAATTTGATGGGCAGAGTCGCGCAGTCCAAACTGATGCAGAAGTTGGGATGCTTGGGCGCGATCGCGCGAATCAAATCCAAATAGTGTTTGCCACGACGATCGTTGCCCCAATCGCCCGCACAGCACATTGTCAAGCGCCGTCAGTTGAGGCACAAGTCCACCTCCTTGAAACAATATGCCAATCTCTCGTCGAATTTGAGGAATCGTTGCCGCTTGAATTGGAGTGTAATGCACATGAGCCGATCCTGATTGAATCGGCACTAGACCCAGGAGAGATTGTAGCCAGGTTGACTTGCCTGCGCCATTTAAGCCCAAAACCGCAACAAATTCTCCTGGCTGAATGGTGCAAGTGACACCTTGCAGAGCCGATCGGCGCAAAGACGGCAAATAAGCCGTTTGGAGATCAACGCACACGATCGCAGGATGGACTGAAGCGGTATAGGACGGCTGAGAACGTTGATGCATGATTGACCGACTGACGATTATTTGGCGTTGCAGAATGGGGATGAAACGACGGTAGGGGCCTGGCCCCTACCCAAATCATTCCTCTACTCAGTGATGCTGATGGCTTTAAGGCTCCATTCCTGCTTGTTTTAGCGCATTTTGCATCGGAGCCAAATGACGCGTATGGTCAATGCTCACTAACTCAGTTGAGTTATACAGATCTTTTAGCAACGCATTGTTAGCTGGCTCATTGAGTTTTTGTAACGCACTCATCACACGACCGCGCAGATCGGCGGGAACTCGATCGTCGATCGCAACTCCATGCGCCGGAACTCCTGAAATCGCATGAAGAATTCTAAGCTGCTGACTTTCCGCAGGCGTGATATAGGGAGCCTTGAGCGCATATTCCGATACAGCGGCGACCTCTGCTTGTCCTTTCAAAACGGCTTGCAGCGCTCCCGCGTAGTTGTTGCCATAAGTGACTTCGCCAAAAAATTCTTTGACGCGATCGCGGTTTTCAACCAGCCCTTGTTTCACCAAATCACCGACCGGAAAAATGAAGCCCGATCCAGAAGTCGGCGAGGTGAAGGCGATTTTCTTACCGCGCAGTTGCTCTAGATTTTGCTTGGCATCGTCTTTGCTTTGCAGGGGGCTGTCATTTCGCACGACGAACACCGATCGGTAGGTATGTCCTCCAGAATAATCGGGGCGCACTTCAGCTAAATAAAGCCGAGAACCTGCTAACTGTTCCGCTTTGAGCGCCGAACGGCTGCTGAGAAATGCCACTTCCGCTTGCTCGGCTTTCAGCGCTTCGACGGCGGCAGTATCATCACCAATCACGGCGATCACAGGCATTTTCAGTTCAGTTGATAAGAGAGCGGCGATCGCGTTGGCTTTGGTTTGTACCTCGGTTGCCCCAGACCGACTTGGAAAGACAACTCGCAACTGATTCAAGGAGTTAGCAGAGGCAGTTTGTCCTTGAGTTGCAGCCACTGGGTTTGAGGAGGTCGGAGGCTGAGTACTGCACGCGCTAATAAAGGTGGTAGTCAAGGCTAGAAATGCAGCACTGAGGTTAAAACTTGCAGTTCGATTTGATTTCATTACACGAGTCCGAGTTTAAGTGAAAAACGCCTTTATTAGAAGCAATTATCAGTAAGTCAAAGAGATTGTAAAGGCTTATGAGAACCAAAGTCAATAAGTTGTTGCAGACAGATTTACCAAAGTCATGCGGGTTATATCAAACGCTGGCTATGAGCTTTGAGCAACGAGACGCAGATTGCCATCACTCGATCGACAGAAATCTCGTCCAAGCACGTATTCCACTGCTCAAAGGGGCACGTCCCGTCATACCAACAGCGCTGCATCGTAAAGTTTTGAATCACCCGCTCTGGGCACTCTGGGTAGCCCTGCACGTTAATATGCGGCGCGGGTTGACCATACCAGGAAGGCCCAAATAAAGTAATAGACCTCCTGCACGAATCCGGGAACGCCCCCTAAGATCGCAGGGTGGGTTACGTCGAGAATTTTATTCATGCAGGAGGTCTAATGGTCGGGGTGCCGACTGCGGCTGCGATCCGAGCCGAACCCGTGTCTGAGGCAATCGTCAAATCTGACTGAGACAGCATCGCAGCAAGTTCTGTCAGTGTCCCCGGTTGCCAGATCTGGGCAGTTCCTCCGATCGATTCCACCAGTTCTGTCACCTGATTAGAATCTGAGCCGATCGGCACCACGATCGCGGCGTTCAATGTTTTCTGTAACTCTTGCCCTAATCGAATAAACTTCTCAGTTGACCATTGCTTGATCTGCATCCCCGAATCGCGATAGAGAACAACGATCTGGGGTTTAAAGTCCCCTAATTTTTCTTGTGCGTCCTGCTGTTCTTGTTGGGTTATATACAACTGAGGAGCCGCGATCGCATCGGCACAAATCAATCCTTCACTCAACAGAATTTTAATAAAGCGATCGCTGACAAATTGATCATCAGATGGCGATCGCCATAAATTTGTGACGACGCGAGTAGCACCACTCTGATGAATGATCTGATCAACGCGATCGTAATTAGTATCAGAAACAATCAAATCATACTTTTGTTAGCTGTGAAGTGTTGCGATCGCCTGCTTTAATTGACCCTTTTGAGCAATCTCAACATACTCAATCAACGGGTCAGCTTTGAGCAGATCTCCCCCTGGTGAAAACGTCAGAACGGTTAAAGTTGCATCGGGGTACGATCGTCCCAAGGCTTGAATAGCAGGTAAAGCGATTAAAACGTCGCCAATCCTCCCAATAGTTCAACAAACAGAATGCGATTCATGCAGCCTCTCTCAAATCCACGAACGCAAAGACCTCCGACTTCTTTAAAGAGTCGGAGGTCTGGATGGCTCAAAACCTAGCTAGGCTTAGGTGCCAGAAGTCCAGGAGTTGACATACTGGATTTGATCGGCGTTGAGCGCATCGATCGTGAAGCCCATCGCTTGCAGCTTCAACCGCGCAATTTCTTGATCCGCTTCTACCGGAATCGAATAGACACCGGGTTCGAGCTTGCCTTTGTTTTTGACCAGATATTCAGCGCCCATCGCCTGGTTGGCAAAGCTCATGTCCATCACCGCGCTGGGGTGCCCTTCAGCCGCCGCCAAGTTGACGAGGCGACCTTCACCCAAAACGATCACAGATTTGCCGCTCTTGAGCTTATATTCTTCGGTAAAGGTGCGAACAGTCTTAACTTCGCTAGCGCGTCCCTTTAAGGCTTCCAGGTCAATCTCGATGTCAAAGTGACCAGAGTTGCAGACGATCGCGCCATCTTTCATCGAGTCAAAGTGTTCGCCGCGAATCACGCCTTTATTGCCCGTGACGGTGACGAAAATATCGCCTCGCTTTGCCGCTTCATCCATCGGCATGACTTGGAAGCCATCCATTACGGCTTCGATCGCTGCCACCGGGTTGATCTCAGTGACAATCACATTTGCGCCCATGCCCCGCGCCCGCATTGACGTTCCTTTACCACACCAGCCATAGCCAGCAACCACAATGGTTTTGCCTGCTAATAGAATGTTAGTGGCGCGGATGATGCCATCCAAAGTCGATTGACCCGTGCCGTAGCGGTTATCAAAAAAGTGCTTGGTTTCAGCATCGTTGACGTTGATCGCCGGGAAGGTCAGCGCACCATCTCGGAGCATGGCACGCAAACGCACAATTCCGGTGGTGGTTTCTTCGGTGGTGCCAATCAGGTCAGGGAGTTGATGTTTACGTTGCTGAACCAAGGTTGCAACGACATCGCAGCCGTCATCAATGATGATGTTGGGACGGTGATCCAAGGCGATTTGAACGTGGCGGTGATAGGTATCGTTATCTTCGCCTTTGACCGCGTAAACGGGAATTCCATAATCAGCGACTAAGCTTGCCGCCACATCATCTTGAGTAGACAGCGGGTTGCTGGCAATCAGAATCGCATCAGCCCCACCTGCTTTCAGCGCGATCGCCAAATGAGCCGTTTCAGTCGTTACGTGGCAGCAAGCAGAAATCTTGATGCCCGCAAATGGCTGCTCTTTGGCGAAGCGATCGCGAATTTGAGCCAACACAGGCATTTCGCGCCCAGCCCACTCAATGCGCTGTTTGCCCATAGGCGCAAGTGCTAGATCTTTGACTTCGTACTTCAACCGAACGGGAGTTGCAGTCATGAACGTGTTTCCTCAGAGTAAATCAATAGTGGACTGAGAGAGATTTTTGATCTCTCCAAAAAAGTAACGTGCAATCTTCAGACCAATTCCACCCAAGTTCAAACAGTTTTCATTCCTGCAGAGGCTTCTGTTACCAATCCAACTGTGATTGAGCTGAGGGATAGCGGCGAGTTTATTCACGGCTATAGACTCTCTTGGCTAGGACGATCGCTTTCAACCTGACTAGTCCGTATGCTAGCCCGTATGAAAGCTGCCCTTACTGAGAGAGTGTCTTTGCTCTTAGGTTTACCGAGTTTTCGCAATAAGTCAAGTCAAGCCGGGAAATTTTGCTCGGTTATTCACGCTCACCTCATAAATTCTTCGTAAATATTAAGCTTTCTTCACACCGACAGGAGCCACACGGACGCAGGTACAAATTTACTATAATTAGATCAACGGATTTAGATGCTTTAGACCGATCGGGTAGACGATTTCACTCCCCAGAATGACCACAACCGTAGTGACAATCAACTACAATAGAGTTAAGAGATTTATCCCCTCAGCATTCAAAACTCAAACGTCAATATACACCATGCAAACGGGTCGATTCTTTTCACTGGGTAAAGGACGAGTCGGTCAATATCTTTCTCCTAGAGTTTTAGTGGTCAGAACGCCGTTTCAAAAAGCTGCAAAGCTTCGAGAGACTTGCTATTTTGGCTTTGAAAAAATCAGCCAAGCTCAAAAATTTGCCCATTCTTTGGCGAGTTCTGGCTATTTATTTCAATTGCAGCAGAGCGAAATGCTGACTCAGTTTCCTCACGAAATCAAACTCTCTGGAAACCCTGGTATTGCCAAGACCCTCGCTTATTGGGATCGATTAGACCAGAAGCAAATCGCCTCTGACAAAGCTCATTCTAGCCCTAGTCGCAATCAAAATCAGCGATCGCTCACCCGTCTCGTCGCCTAATGATTTCCCTGATTTTCAGGTTGCAACTGTCGTGGATTTTCACTACAATAGTACAAATGATTCAAGTTCTTACCCTATGACGAAACACTACATTCTGCACCTTGACCCTGCTGCCAAATATGAGTGGGATCGATGTTCGCTGCGTGACCCGATCACCGCCGATCGACCCGCCTTTGCTGACTTAATTGCTGAAGCTGTCGGTGAGCAACCTGGCTCTTATCTGGTTGCCGTCAATCTCGAAGTCACCGTTTTAGAGCAAACAGGCCCTCAATCTCAATCGGCTCCTGCCCACGAGTTGCCCACCCGAACCGCTCTGCCCCAACTGCAAGAACTGGTTGCCTAAGGTTCTCGTGCGGTTCCCATTTTGTCGTTCGTAGTCTCAGTCTGGGGTGACTGATTTGGCTACTGGCTACTCCACCGTCTTCAAGGAATGTCAGATATGAAACTGCGTTTAGGTCAATATCCCGCCGCGATCGCGCAAGCTGCCCAACACGTCAATGAGCTAGAGCAAAACATTGCTGAGATTCGTCAGCACCTGGCTCGACTCGAAGGCAATGCCGATATGGTCGTCGCCTTTGAAACCGCCCTTAAAAATGACAACCAGCGCAAAGCCCGCCGTTTTGAGGTTTTGCAAGTCAACCACGAATATTCTCACGCGATCGATGCCCTCAACCGGGCCGCCACCGAAAAAGCCAACGCCCTGGCTCATCTAGAACACTTGCGAAATGAGTTTAGCGTCGCCAAGCTAGAAACCCGACTGACGATCGCTCAACAACTTACAGGTCTAGAGTCTCGTGAACTCGTTGGGTTATAGTGACTCACGACTAAATCACTAAAAGCAGTAGAGCAAATCGGTTCTACTGCTTTTTTGTAGAGAGATGATCTACAAAAAAAATGACCCCCACCCAAGGTGCTTGGGTGGACGCACAAATCTCTCGATTCGTCATTGCCGAGATCTTCGCCCCCTAAATCCCCCAACTTTGGGGGACTTTAAGCCCAAAACTCTGATTCAAAGTCCCCCAGAATGGGGGATTTAGGGGGCAGAAGCCGCTGACAACGAAGCGAAAAACTCGTCGAACTGACATTTTTTATTTATAGAGAGATGATCTACAAAAAAATGACCCCCGCTCAAGGTGAAGGTCACTTAATTGATTCAAGTTCTTAATGAAGACTAGTAGAAATTGGCACATTTATGCAAGAACAAATGGTAGATGTGATTCGCGAGTTAATGAAAACGCAGGGAATGAGCATTCGCAAAATCTCTGCTGAAATTGCTAAAGAACATGGCGGAAGTGCCTTGGGTTACACTCAGCAAATCAGTCGCATCTTAAACGATCCGTCTTATGACCCAAACTTCTCAACGGTTGAGAAAATTCTAACCGCTCTGAAATGCTCTCTATGGCAAACCAATCAAACCACTGATCTCAAAATCGTAGAAACTCGATTAGATCAGTTAGGCGGCGATGTGGCAGAGATGAAATCGACGATCGCAGATCTCTCCTCAGCCTTGGCAGAAATTAGCGATCGATTAGACCTTTCTGATTAACTCGCTTGCATTTTGAGCAAGAGTGCTAAAATTTCCCCTATTGACCATTGCAGCCCTGATGAGAATTATTATTACGCCCCAAGAGCTTGAGCAATATCGAGCCGAACTTTTTGATCACGCGGCGGCTCTAGATGCCCTGAGAGTCATTGAAGACTGTGATGGCGATTTAGAAGACGCTGCGATCGCTCTAGCTATTCGCTCAGGGCAAGAGCCTGACACCAACGATCGCTGGATCGAAGGATTAGCAAAACGCTGGCGACATGTGCTTTGCCACGCTGATTTGCAGGAGAGTTTAGAAGATGGGCTAAGTGGAGCGGTTGTGGATGCGATCTCGGCAAGCACCGAAATTCCTGCTAAGTTGGTGACTCCCGTCGCGCTCTATGTTTTAAAGTCAGGAGTGCAAAACTTTTGTCAGCCTCTAGCAGAAAAGGTTTAAATCTTAGTTACAATCTCAGAAAATAGTTGCCTTCTACAATTTCGCCGCTACAATGAGTCACAAAACAGGGCGAAAATTCTGAGATGCGTCAGAGCGCTGCATCTCTAAGACTTTTGTGAGTGGTTTGAGGCGACTATGAAAAGAGAACTGAGACGAATCGAAGAGACACTGCACCAGATCGATCGCACCGCAACGGTGTTGGCTCCGAGCGATAATCCTGCTTCGACTCGTTCTGGCTCATCCGCTTCAGCGATTAAGTCAGTGTCTTTTGAATTGCAGCCCAAGACTGCAAAAGTCAGTTCTGCAAAAGTTGTTGCTTCGCCTCAACCTGCGACGATCGATGACTCTCAGATCGTTAGGCAGCTTGCTCCCGCCGTGACTGATCCGGCTCCAGCGATGCCAGCCCCGACCCTAGAGCCATTGAAAGTTTTTGTCCAACCTTTTTCGGTCGAAGAAACTGAGGCAAAAATTCCCAATCTGCCTAAACTCAAAGCACCTAGTTTTAGCAGCCATCGAAATGGGGCAAACCCAGCTCTAGCGACCAATCTGCTGATTGAAATTCAAACGATCGTGGAAGGGTGGCAAACTGAGTTACACCAGATTTTGCGGCAAATTCAAGATTTATATCTAGAAGGGCCGATCGTTGATGGCTGGCTAGAATCTCACTCCCGCGAACCAGAGGTTGACTCGTCGGTGTTGCGACACGCCGAAGTCGATCGGTTGATGGACTATGTTGAAGAAATTTGCTCGACTCAAGATCCCCAAAACCAGCCCGTCGCTTGTGAATCACCCCGCACTGGCTATCGGCTCTGTGGTCTTAACCCGGATGGACAGTTGTGGTCTTGTCCCTGCCCTTCTGAGCAAGTGGCAAGTCTAGGTCTGGCGATCGCTCGTCATCAAAAACTCCGCCAACTCTTAGGGCGCAAGCAAGACTTAGAAACGCGGCTCAATCATCTAGCGCAAACCCTTGTCGTTATGCACAGCCACCTCAAGGAATAACTCCACTTATTATTAATCCTTGTCAGATAAGGATTGGTATAAAGATAGTGCTTTGCCGGACTGATTGATGCGATCGCACATCGTTGATTAATTGGGTATTGCAGAATAGAGGGATGATTTGGGTAGGGGCAATCCCCCCGTGGTTGCCCGACCTCAGGGGTAGGCACGGGGGCGCTACCCCTACAACCATTTCATTCCTGATTCTGCAACACCGTTAATCACCCTAAAATTGTTCTAGCCCCAGAAACTGGGTTGAACTTTCGGCAGTCGCGGCTCTGCAACTACTAGAAATGACGCGCGCGTCGAACACTTCAATGCGACAGGTGCCAGTTGTGTTGTTCAGCACTCGCAGGTTGGCGGAAGAGGTGTAACTCCTGACGCGACCATCTAATGTAAAGCTATTGGGAACCGAACCATTGGTGCGTCGAATCACTGCACCCCGATATTGAACTCGCGCTCTAGGGGCATCCGTTCGTCCTCCTGGCTCTGTGAGTTCAAAGCCAAAATTATCTCGATCGATGGTCAGGACAGTCGTTGCAGTTCGTCCTCTCGTAAAAGCAGAACCCTGAGCCACTCCTCTGCCCTGGAAAGTTCCTTGCACAGCAGGAGGAGTTGGATTCCCTGGATTGGTGTTTT
The DNA here is from genome assembly GCF_001895925.1 of Phormidesmis priestleyi ULC007. Lineage (GTDB taxonomy): Bacteria > Cyanobacteriota > Cyanobacteriia > Leptolyngbyales > Leptolyngbyaceae > Phormidesmis_A > Phormidesmis_A priestleyi_A. The sequence continues at coordinate 51,756 of NZ_MPPI01000016.1, forward strand.
GAGAGAGATAGCGTAGAGTGCCCGACTCGCGATCGGTTCGATAAAAGATAGTCAATTGACCTGGGTTAGCTACCTCATACCGTTGAGCACCTTGTAATGCTTTCAGATATCGCGACTCCTGGGTCATGAGAGGCTCCTCACAAGCCTTAAACGTGGTGGCAAGCGGGCCAATCTTCAATTGATTACCCCGCGTTTGGAAGCCCCCATTAAAGCGATTGCATCCACCTGTACCCGTGACGCGATCGCCCGCAAAGTCTGCGGTTAAGTCAGTCGAGGGAACCATCGGAGTCGGAGCGCTTGATTCTGTCATGTTTGACAGTCGCCAATTTCCGATGATTAAGGAAGAGGATTGAGCCGTTTGAAAAGGCAGTTTTTTGGGGAAGGGCTGTGCCATTACGGGGCTTGCCGCCGTAACACCAACTGATCCAACTATCAGAGTGGCGATGCAACCCGCTAATGGTTGACTGTATGCAGTTTTATAGTTCATTTTGTACTCCAGATTAAAATTGTTCTAGCCCCAGAAACTGGGTTGAACTCTCGGCAGTCGCAGCTCTGCAACTACTAGAGAGCACGAGGGAGTTGAATACTTCAATCCGACAAGTGCCCGTTGTGTTGTTAAGCACTCGCAGGTTGGCAGAAGAGGTGTAACTCCTGACGCGACCGTCTAATGTAAAGCCGCCGGAGGTCGCACTGGTTGTTTTGTTTGTCTGCCGAATGATTGCACCCCGATATTGAACTCGTGCTCTGGGTGCATCCGTTCGTCCTCCTGGCTCTGCCAGTTCAAAGACAAAATTATCTCGGTCAATGGTCAGGACAGTCGTTGCAGTCCGTCCTCTCGTAAAAGCAGAACCCTGAGCCACTCCTCGGCCCTGGAAATTTGTTTGAACAGCAGGACGGGGTGAATTCCCTGGAGTTGCTTGTCCCACTATAGGGACATTAGAAGGGGCAAGTTTCGACTGAAATTTCTGGTCAGTGATTTGAGCATTCGCGCCGGAAAGCAACGATGACCCCAGGGCTGCTATGAGGGCCGTGACTCCAGTCAAACAACAAATCTGCTTAAACATCATGCATCTCCTCAATTATGGAATGGGGTTTTCTGTAAAAATTTTGCTGGGGTGATACCCATTAACATCACCTCAAATTAGACGGTACGATCGCTGCATTTGAGCCTGTAATTGTAATTTAATTCGGCAGTGCTTTTTACCACAAGCCGCTGACGATTTGAGAAGTGAAGCGTAAAAACTCCGACTCTTGAGCAGTTTTATAAAAGATCTGTAACCGCTGGTTACTCACCCTGAATAAAGGCTTGCAGTTCACCCTATGCACCGCAATGGTAGATCAATTCTCAACTTACTCTATAAAGATAAGAAACTTATAGGACGCACGAAGTTTGATCCCCAACCCGATTAGAAAGGGGATTTTCGGAATTAAGACCAGAATTTATGTAGGGGCATGGCACTGCCGTGCCTATTGACATTGCAAGTCACCGAGGGTGCGACCTCTACCTGATACTAAAGTGACTCAAGCCTCCTGCTGATAAGGTTTTTGAACGATTTCACAGTAGTCTTTTTGATTATTCATTGATCAATTTTACAGGCACTCAAAACCCTTATGGAGCAAAAGGTAATCGGTTTTTTCCAATGTATCGGATGGAGGTCGCACCCGTCACCGACATGATTTAATTCACGATCCTAAGTGTGATGACCACCGTTGACTTGAAGAACAGTGCCAGTGACGAAACTACTGGCGATCGGTGACAGCAAAAAACCGACTGCCCAAGCAACCTCTTCTGGTTTGCCGAAGCGCCGAAACGGAATCTCTGCCGTGATTTCTTCCTTGACTTTATCTGGAATTGCTCCAGTCATTTCAGTCTCGATAAATCCCGGTGCCACAGCATTGGCTCGGACTCCGTAGCGTGCCGCTTCTAATGCGAGAGATTTGGTCAGACCGATCGCGCCTGCTTTAGATGCGGCGTAGTTTGTCTGTCCAATGTTTCCTCGCTCACCCGAAATCGAACTGATACAGACGATCGAGCCTTCTCGTCGGTCATACATTTTGGGGATCACAGGTTTCAGCGTGTTGTAGATTCCCTTCAAGTTTGTATCGATGACCGCATCCCAATCATCGATCGCTAATTTAGGAAAAAAGTTATCACGCGTAATTCCAGCATTTGCAACAATTCCGTAAATCGGCCCTAATTTCTGTTCTACAACTTCTGCCATCAAGTCGGGATCGGTAACATCGGCTTGAATTGCCAGAACATCATTAGGAACACTTACTAACTAGCTTTTTTGTCTGCTGTCCCATCTTCTGCGTTGTTTGGAAGTAGTCATCCCAAAGTTACTTCTGGGTTTCAATGGTTAAACGTGCTGCCACCTGTTGAGCATTGATCACAGAATTGATCAGTTCTCGTTGAAAATTTAGAGTTTTATCTAAAGTTTCAGAAGAACTTACCTGAGTTGCCGCTTTAGGAAGGCTTTGAGTCCAGGTGTCAGCAAGCTTTTTCTGCGACTCCATCAGTTGCTCTTGGGACTCTTCCAGAGTTCTGTAAGTTTTTTCTGCGACTCATTAAGCTGTGCTTGAGAATCTGTAAAATAGTCACTAATAGCAACCATTGAACTTTCACCTCCAGTATTTAGCGTTTTTTGAGATGAATCTGCTTTGATTAATTTAGTTTGATCTTACAGAACGTTTCAATTAAAAACAAGATTCAGTCGATCGCAAATTGGGTAATGGTCTAGACCTGTAGTAGATCCGCGAAACTCTGCATCTCTATTAGGATTTACAGGTTACGCAGCACATGTCTAGAACATCACATCCACTGGGGCAAAATCGTCAGTGCTTACTTAAGCAACCCAACAAGAATATAACGAAATAAAAAAAACTTCAGAAATCCCAGGAATTGTATATTACTCTAATTTCAGATAATAAAGTTCCAGGAAGTCTGAATTAGCGTATCGCACTTGTGCTTTAGTGTACTAAGCTGACATAGTAAAGCAATTGCATTACAGACACAGTTGTCACTTCAAACAGGTCAATTTTCTGGCTCATGCTTCTTTCTTTGTAATTTACCGTACTTCGTTTTTTGCACTGGTTGAGTCTATGGTGAACAAGGTAGTTGTACAAAATCAATTACCCAGTCGATCACCTGACAATCCCAAACTGGAACGAGCCAGTGTGAAAAGTATCTTGTCCACCTAATCTATGTCCAAGGCGAAGGAGTCAACTGATGACTGTCTTTCTAATTACTGTAGTGGTGACTGCACTGAGTTTATTGATTATCTCTAAATTGCCCACTGGCGTTGAAATTGATAATCCATTCATTGCGCTGATTGCGGGTGCGATCATTGGGGTATTCAGTGGAATCTATAGTTTGTTTCCCACCTGGCTGAGGGCAATTCCAGCGGTTCTCAGTCTGGGCTTAATTCCTCTCATTGGCAGCATCATTGTTTTTGGTTTGTCTGCCTGGTTAGTAGAAGGGTTCCGATTGCGATGGGGCATTGGCAGCGCTATTCTGGGCGCGATCGCTCTAGCAATCGTCAACTCCATCCTGTTTTTCATTCTGCGTCAGATTGGCTTAGTGCCCGTTTGAGAGATCCGATCCCAAGTTTCAGATATGGGGTAATAGTTCAACTGCGATCGGACTTTCTATTGCAACATTGAACTTTACCCAAGCTGGTTCTAGTATTCATTTTGCATGTTCATCATCAGTGAGGATCGACTTATGGTATCCACCTTTCCGCGCCAACAACCTCAATTGACACCGATGAAAAGGTTGTCAGGCATTAAGCTTCTGAGTTCAAGCCTTCTTTTGGCTGTAGGAGCCAGCGTTGCTTTCAGCACCAGTGCCAGCGCGATCGAAACCGTCACCCTGGTATTCAACGAATCACGAGTCTCTGTTCCGTTCAGCGATTTCCAGAATTTTGTCAAAACGGGTGAAACGCAAAGGACAAATTTGCAAGAATTTTTTGCCAAGATCCCCAACACTTCACAGGCAACCCGCACAGTGCTAACCCGTGAGATTGCGATTACTCGCCCTTTTAGTGAGCGAAACTTCAACAATCCGATCGCTGACTTTGTGCTGCTTCAACTGAACAATGTCCTGACTTCCAGCACCGTGCCAGATAACCTAGAACCCTTGCGAACTGCACTGGTTGCTTCCCATAAAGACGACCAACGGATTTCCATGCTGGAAGTAATTGGAAATTATCCCGTGAATGAAGTTGTGGTGCAGCTTCCCCGTGTGGAACGAGCATATAACCGGGTGAGTGCGTTTATTGAGAGGGTGCAGCCAGCCCTAGAAACGGCAAAGCTATTTTTGCAAGACCTGGTGTGTGATTGCCCAACCGCTTCTACAAAATCAGATACGAAGTCAGAAGTCGGTAAACCTAATCAGGTTGCAAAAGACAGTTCTGCATCTTCGGTCAAGGCAGTGAAGTGCAAGTAAGTGTTTTGACATCAACTCCTAAGCCAACAACTGTCGAATTAGAAGGCACCGATCGTTAGTTGTTGTGACTTACACTCGCTCCCAATCCCTTATTTTAATAAAGTTTATGCTGTCTCCCCAGTTCTTTCAGCGATCACTCACTCAGGGTGTATCAAAGTTTGCGTGGCTTTGTGGTGGCTTGCTGCTAGGAGCCAATGTCGGAATATTGGGGAATGTGACTCCAACTCTGGCGGCTGAACGAGTGGTGATCACTTATGGCATCTTCCAGGAAACGTTCTTGGTTAAGGATATGACGACTTTTGCTGAAACAGGTGAGCTAAGTCGTCTACGGCAGTTTCAGCTAAGAGTTGCCAGAACAGATCCAGAAGTTCTGCGCGCATTTTTGAATAAGAAACTACGGGTAGATTTTCTATTTCTGGATAGAGCTTCAAACTCCCTGGTCGGAGAGTTTGTACTGTATCAAATGGGCAAGGTTATTTATAATCGCCACCGTGTTGCTCCCATTCAATCGCTAAGATCCTCTCTTGTTCTATCAGCCAGGGAAGACAACTACGTTTCTCTGCTGGAATTTCTGCAAAACTACCCGCTCCCGGTCGTGTACATAGACGGTAAAAAAATTGCCGAAGTTGGTCAAAAGGTTGGGAACACCCGCGAGAAGGTTGAAGGCTATCTAGAAGCAATGTCAGCCGTTGTTCAGCAGATTTTAAGTGAGCCACTTTGTAACTGCGAAGCTGGAGCGATCGAGGATAGCAGCACCCCAAGCAAGTAGTTTTCAATATGACTGTAGGGGTAGTGCCCCCGTGCCTACCCCAGACTCTGGGCAACCACGGGGGATTGCCCCTACAAATCCCTTGAAGAATCCAGAAATGGCTGAGTAGGCATTCCGATCGAATGGGTTGAAAAGCGAAACAAATCACCTGCGTTGAATCCCTGTTGAATTTCAGTTTGGCTTAACCCCACGGATGCAGAGGTAACATATAGGTCGGTCAGATCGGTGCCCCCAAACGCAACACTAGTGGGACACTGAACCGATACGCTGACGCGCAAAATTTCCTGCCCGGTTGGGTTGAAGCAAGCAACACACCAGCCATTCCAGAGAGCAGACCAGAGATTGCCTTGCTTGTCGATCGCGAGTCCATCCGGTTCTACGCCTTCATCAGTCAGGTTAATCAATACGCGGCGATCGCGAATGGCTCCCGTTTCTACCTCAAAGTCATAGGCATAAATTTTGTGTTGAGCAGAGTCGGTTAAATAAAACGTTGATTCATCGGGACTCCAGCCTGAGCCGTTGGAAATCGTTAGCCCGGTTTCCATGACGTGCAGTGAACCATCGAGATCATAGCGATAGAGCGCCGCCTGTCCTAGTGCTTCGCTGATCGAGCCGATCCAAAAGCGCCCCTGAGAATCACATTTACCGTCATTAAAACGGGTGTTGGGATGGGGAAATTCAATCTGGTAGAAGGGAACAATTTCGCCTGTTTGGGTGTTGAGAAACGCAAGACGATCGCGCAGAGCAATCAGTAATCGATCGTTGCCTGCTAGCGCGATCGCGCTCACCAAATCACCCACATCAAAGTAGCGATCGTTCCCAGTAGCGGGGTCAAACTGGTGGACTCGGTGATTATAAACATCAACCCAGAAAAGCTGTTGGTGAGCAGCATCCCACACAGGACATTCTCCCAGTCGGGCGCGGGCTGTGAGTACATTTTGAACTGACGACTGACTCATGAAACTGTTACCTATGCGAACTATTAACCTTTGACCCTCACTCTAAATCCCTCTCCCAGGGCGGGAGAGGGACTTTGAATCTTGCTCCCTTTCTCCCCAAGGAGAAGGAAGTTAGAGTTTCTAGTTCCCTCTCCTGGGGAAGAGGGCTAGAAGTGGCACCTTAATAAATCCACGTTCCTTAATACTTTGTCAGTTCTCCGGGCGTGACGGTATTCATCACTGTTTCTGGAGTAAAGTAGCCCAAAGCCTGGATAATCCGAGCAACACAGCCAGTCCATCCAGTCTGGTGACTGGCACCAATTCCTGCCCCGTTATCTCCGTTGAAATATTCGTAGAACAAAATCAGATCGCGCCAGTGAGGGTCTGTCTGAAACTTCTCGGCAGCACCATAGACCGGGCGGCGACCCGATTCATCCTTGAGGAAAATGCTCGCAATTCGTTCGCTGATTTGTTGGGTGACAGCAAACAGCGATAGGTGTTCACCCGACCCAGTGGGGTATTCAATGGTAAAGTCATCGCCGTAGTAGCTATAGAGTTGCAGCAGCGATCGGATTAACAATAAGTTGACAGGCATCCAAATGGGGCCGCGCCAGTTAGAATTGCCGCCGAACATACCTGAAGTAGAGTCACCCGGAACATATCCGACTTTGAACTCTTGCCCTTCGTGATAGTAGTAGGGGTTTTCTAAGTGATGGCGAGAAAGGGAGCGAATCCCATAATCGCTGAGGAACTCGGATTCATCCAGCATTCTGGAGAGAACGCGGCGCAATTTATCTTCGTTCAAGATAGACAGCATCAGCCGATTTCGCTGACCGGGTTTAATCGGTAGATGGGTATTTTGAGTTAACTCAGGATGACGCATAATGAACAGTTGTGCCCGTTCTTTGAGGCGCGGCAGCTTTTCAAAGGCTTCACTAGGGAAGACGGCAACTGCCATGAGTGACAACAAACCGACCAACGATCGCACCTTCAAGCGGGTAGAGTTGCCATCGGGCAAGCGCAGCACGTCGTAGAAGAAGCCATCTTCTTCGTCCCATAGTTCGTCTTGGTGGTCACCAATCCGATCCATAGCTCCCGCAATCCACATCGTGTGTTCAAAAAACTTGATGGCAAGGTCTTCGTAGATTGAATCGTGGAGTGCCAGCTCAATGGCAATCTGGAACATCCGCTGACTGAAGAACGCCATCCAGGCAGTGCCGTCTGCTTGTTCGAGATGCCCGCCCGTCGGTAAAGTCGAACTGCGATCGAACACGCTAATGTTATCCAGCCCCAGGAAGCCACCTTGAAACAAATTGTTGCCGCCTTCATCTTTGCGGTTGATCCACCAGGTGAAGTTGATCAGCAGTTTGGAAAAGGCGTATTTGAGGAATTCAGTATCCCCCCCACCGTTGTTCCGTTCGCGATCGCGGGTGTAAATTTCCCAGGCAGCAAACGCATGCACAGGCGGATTCACATCGCCAAAGTTCCATTCATAGGCAGGAATTTGACCGTTGGGATGCAGGTAATCTTCCCGCAGCATCAGCATCAGTTGATCTTTGGCAAAGTCGGGATCAATGAGACTAATCGGAATCACATGGAATGCTAGATCCCAGGCAGCATACCAGGGATATTCCCATTTATCTGGCATGGAAACGATATCGTCGTTATACATGTGAAACCAATCGCTGTTCCGCACGTGCTTCCGATTGCCGGGGGCTGACCAGGGAGTCACATTGCGCTCTCTCAGCCATTGATCCACGTCGTAGTAGAAGTATTGTTTCGTCCACATCATTCCAGCTAGTGCCTGCCGCATGACGTTGGCGCGATCGCGATCTGCCAAAACTGCTGGCGGAGTCACAGCCGCATAGAACTCATCTGCTTCCTTAAGACGCGCTGCAAACTGTTGATCAAAGTAGGCACTAAACGGATCACCGATCTGATCGGGAGCCTGTTTTGAAAGGCGCAATCGGATCACCTTCGTCTCTCCAGCCCCGACTGTGATTTCATAATGGGGCGAAACTTTGGTGCCAACATCGCTGGGATTAACGGCATCCTGCTGTCCATGCACAATTGCGTTGTTGATGCCATCTTTGACAAAAGGACTGGCATTCAGCGTCCCAGACAGCCGCTGATTGTTCGTCTCATTTTCTGTGAACAGCAGCGGAGCTACGCCATCGCAGTAGAAATAATAATCACTGATGTATTGATTCAGCAAGGTATCGTTAATATGGGCATGCACAACACTGTTACCAGTTCCTTCGATCTTCGTGAGTGCGGGCTTGGCTCCACCCACCGTCCAAGACCAAGTGTTACGAAACCACAAAGTTGGCAATACATGAATCGGAGCCGCTTCGGAACCCCGATTGGCAATGCTGATTTGAATCAAAACATCTTCAGCATCTGCTTTGGCATATTCCACAAACACGTCAAAATAGCGATCGTCGTCAAAGATGCCCGTATCTAGTAACTCATATTCCAATTCATAACGGTTGCGGTTGCGGTTGGTTTCAACCAAATCATCGTAAGGAAACTCAGCTTGAGGATATTTATAGAGGTACTTCATATACGAGTGAGTGGGCGTGCTGTCGATGTAGAAGTAGTACTCTTTCACATCTTCGCCGTGATTGCCCTCGCTGTTGGTCAATCCAAACAACCGCTCTTTAATAATGGGGTCTTTGCCATTCCAGAGTGCTACCGCAAAGCAGAGCAGGTTATGGCTGTCGGTGATCCCGCCCAGTCCGTCTTCGCCCCAGCGATAGGCCCGCGATCGCGCATGGTCGTGCGGGAAATAATTCCAGGCATTTCCGTCAGAACTGTAGTCTTCGCGCACCGTTCCCCACTGGCGTTCGCTGATATATGGCCCCCATTTATACCAATCGACTTCGCCAATGCGGGTTTTTTTAAGCCGTTGCTCTTCTGCGGTCATGGATGTCTCCTGAATATCTGACATTTGTATTAGAATTCAATCTAGGTGATGCTGCATTACATCCTATGCTGACCAGGCTTCTCGGAAGTCGGCGTAGAGCGTCAGCCCGCCATCAATGAATAGGGTTTGTCCAGTAATATAAGCGGCTTCATCTGATGCCAGAAAAGCAACCGCAGCCGCCATCTCATCAGAGGTTCCCGATCGTCCCATCGGGATATGACTCTCAACGATCGCTTTTTTTTCTAAATCGGTTGTCCAGCTTTCATTGATCGGTGTTTCGGTGGCTCCGGGCGCGATCGCATTCACTCGGATTCCCCGATTTGCATACTCCAAAGCTAGTGTTTTGGTTAAGCTTCCCATTCCCCCTTTGCTAATGGCGTAGCTGAGATACATCGGGCGAGGAATGACTTCGTGAACGCTAGAAACATTGATAATCACACCAGAACGCTGTTGTGCCAGTAGATGCTTGATGGTTTCTCGCGCACACAGATAAGCGCCTCGCAGATTAACCGCAATGACTTGATCAAACTGATCCGTTGGGACATCGTGCGAGACACCCTCTGTTTGAATTCCGGCACTGTTCACTAAAATGTCGAGGCTGCCAAATTTTTGAACCACAGAGTTCACAACACGAATAATGTCCTCTTCTTGAGAGACATCTCCCTGCACTAATAGGGATTGCACACTGCTCTCTTTCCCAGCTTCACGGGCACTTTGCAGGGCCATTTTTTCTGTGTGCTCCGCTTCCTCTAACTTCCGGCGGTAGTTGATCGCAATATTGCAGCCTTCTTGGGCAAGACGAATAGCGATCGCCTGTCCAATTCCAGAATTCGCACCCGTAATCAGGGCATTTTTACCTTTCAAATTTTTCATAGTGTCTTCCCAAAGAGACCCTAACTTCTTCACCCGGAAACATTAAGATACTTCAAGCTCTAAGGAAGAGGATAAGTAACTCAGTTATCTCAAGGGTTGCATCAAATTTCTGAAGACTTTGTTCCATTCGTTACGTATTTTCGATAATTGCCGCTTGCATCCCAAGTAATACGACTTTGCATTCAAAAAACAGCAGTTTCAAACCAGAAAATATGAGGAAGCCGTAACGATTCAGTTCGCCTTTTAAAGGGGTAGGGACGCATCATTGAGACATGCTAAACCTGATGAAAACTACTTATGTTACAAAATATGATTCGTTCTTTAGATTAGAACAAGAAAATATGAAACTGATATGAAAGGACGTTCGTATACACCCCAATATTCCTGATTTGACAGAGGATGGATGATGGATGATTCGGCATCCCGCCAAAAAAGTCGGCGTTGTTGCAGAATGAGGGGGTGAAATGACTGTAGGAGTAGATATATGGAGGGCAACCGCAGGGGGATTGCCCCTACAAGTCATCTCTTGTTTTTGTAGTTCGTTTTTCGCGCTTCTTTGAGAGTCGTGCCATCAACAACATAGGCACGATCGATGACCTCTGTTGCCGTCAAAAGGGGCACTGTAATGCGGTTGTTATCAATAGTGAGTGCGTTGTCGAGTATAATTCGCTCCCCTAGTTTGACTGGGGTTAGCACCTGCGCTTTTCCGTCAACATCCAGCACAGCAGCATCTTTTTTGCCATCGTTGTTGAGATCCCCAAAAGCAATCCATCCCTTCTAGTTCACAAGTTCGACAATGAACTTTCCATCTTCCCGTTGATAGCGCCCATTCTTTAGGGTGACAGGGTTGCATTTAGGGTTTGGGTCAAGACTCGTAGGCACTGTGAAAGTGCCATTTTGCAAAGTCTGCCAGCGATCGCACCAGGCTTTCTTGTCAAGAGTAAACACTTCACGGTTACATCAATACCGCAAAGTTAGTGCAATTCGATGATGATTGGAGAGCGCTCCATCGTCCACAATAGCGACGTTTCCTCCCTTCGCCAATACAGCTTCGATCACTTCATCCACGGCATCATCCATCACTTCGGTGCCGCCTGCCTGTTCTACTAACTCTAGATCGCCGTTTTCGGTTAGGATCGCCGGAATATGATAATTCTTTTCAACCAAAAGCAGTTTTCCTCGACCTTCTTGCGCCAACCGCCACGCTTCTTCGATCGTAGAAACAACCGCTTGAGCGCTCATCGCGTTATCTAATACTTGGAGTGCATCGACTCGCTGCGCCTCCCGAACAGTCTGCACGATTGACCACACCTCAGGGGTTATTTCGGAGATAGTTGCTTTGTCAAAGTTGCCGCCAAGAGTGCCTGCGATCGCTGGAGTATGTTGCGAAACTTCTTGAAAGAAGGAGACTTGACGAACCACTCCGCCAACAATCAGTGGCAGCGCCTCGTCCTGCATATAGAATGTCAACGCCCTGTCTACTTGCTGAAAAAATCGGCGATGCCTGTCGTCCATATAGCTAGAATCCGAATCATAGGGAAGCGCAGTAGTGGCTCCGGGACCGGTCATTTGCATCAGAAAGTTTTCATCGCTCACTTCCTCAAGAGTTTCTCCTGTTCCGGCTAACAAGCGAGTAGATGCCTGGCTCAACAGCAAAACCCAATAGCGCTGGGCCCGATGCATACCATAAACCAGATCGCGGGTTGCAAAGGTTTGATCAATCACAACCCGTGCAGGGACAGCAAACGGGAGATAATAGAGCTTGGCAAAGTCATGACCGACATAGAGTGCCAAACCATCTAGCGTGTGGGGATAGTCAATTTCGCCCACAAGGGTTTCGAGCTGTTTGAGTAACGGCTCTAACTCGCGGCTAGAAAATTCTTCGGCCAGCCGCCCTGTTGCCTCATCTACGAGATTTTTGACTCGAATGGGGTCTTGTTTGTTATCGGGCGATGTCCGATGGGTGGGCAACAAAATGGAAAGCGCAGGCACCTTGATCAAAGACTGTAATTGCTTCAGATCTTGACGAGTAATCATGAGTATTTCCTATCAAGTTTTAAGTGGTTATAGCAGTCTTACAGTAGTGAGGTATGCTGACCCTTTGGTTATCACGCTTTCCAGTTTTGCGTCTGGATCTGATCCGATCGGTATCCTGATTAAGGACAACTCACCCTCGATTTCATTTGGGCTTCAGCCGCTTGCACTGCCGCAACTTTAGGAGTAACCATCGCATTCGCTTGACTGAGCGTTGCGTTATCAGGCATCCCTGTAATTGCTGTGTCCAGGTTCGCGTACGCCTTATCTAAATCGGCAATTTTTGAATCTTGGACAGTTGCAGCCGTGGCTTTAACAGCACTGTACGCTGTTTTAACCTGATCTCGCGCCTTTCTAAAATCACCGACTGTGGAACTAGGACTCATGCTTTTGAGAGCGGCGACTGCTGTGTCGAATCGCGCCAAATCGGTACAGAGTTGAGCTTTATTGTCTTGAGTTGATACGGTGGATTGGGTTGGTTGGGGTGATTGGGTTGAAGAGCCACCCGTGCAGCTTACTAGTAAAAGCAGTGGTAGTGCAGCCAGAAAGAAATTAGACACACGATTAGAAATCATAGAAAACCTCGGTTTCTGAAACAAAGTGGACAAACAGCGAATCTTTGGAAAGCTAGTATAGCGGATTATAGTCAACAATTATATGAAACTAATAGGAATGTAGATAGGTATCTCAACGTTAAGTTAGCAGGCGACTAAAAGTAGCAGGAACAATCTTGCCAAGATCCACCACTATAGCTTCTGAGCAGAAGCAGGACAACTTTAGTTATTTTTATGGATCGGCTCTTATCACTTTCATATATTTTCTCTGTATACTTACGATTTCATATCAATGATTTCTTATTGCAGTTGAAACTTTTAAGTATTGTGTAGATCAGGGATTGAATGATGAAGCAGCAATATTTTTCAGATAGCGAGTGGGCAACTCTGTTGCAAACTCCTAAGCAAGCCATCTTGACGATCGTCCTTGCAGACAAAGCTGACCCAGTTTCCCTCTTAAAAGAAATGCAGGCAGCCGTTCAAATCATGGCAGCCGAACTACAGCGGGGGGATGTTTCTAGTGATCTAGTCAGGTCAGTGATTGCTTCCCTAAGAGAGGTTGTTGCCCAAGAGCCACTTCAGGGAGAGCAGTTGTTATTGAAGCAGCAGTCTGATTTGCTGGCAACGATTCAAACCTTTAACAGTGCGTCTGATGGGCAAAAACAGGCGATCGCTCACTTCAATGAAGTAGGAGCTATTCTGGTATCGAAAGTCCCGATCGGGCAGGCGGAAGAATTTAAGCAATGGATTTTAGCAATCGCTACTCAGGTCGCTCAAGCGGTTAAAGAGGAAGGTCTGTTTGGCATCGGCGGTGAACGGGTGAGCCGCCCGGAATCTGGGGCATTGTCATCCATTGATAATGCGTTAAGCTTTAAGCCCTAGAGACGAGATTACAGTTTGTGTGTTCTATAACTAAGAGACAAGGAGCCAACTAATGACAGGCTTTCTGATTGCTATCGTTGTGACCGCAGTGAGTTTGTTGATTATCTCTAAGCTACCCCTGGGTGTTGAGATTGATAGCCCAGTTAAAGCACTCATTGCGGGCGCAATTATTGGTGCATTTAATGGGCTTTATAGTTTGATTCCTGGTTGGCTGAGGGCAATCCCGGCGGTTTTTAGTTTGGGGCTAATTCCTCTCATTGGCAGCATTATTGTTTTTGGTTTAGCTGCCTGGTTAGTAGAAGGGTTCCGATTGCGGTGGGGGATTGGCAGTGCCATTCTGGGTGCGATCGCTCTAACAATTATTAACTCCATCCTATTTTTCATTTTGAATCAAATTCGCTTAGTCGCTGCTTGAGAACTGACTAGAGAACTCGCCTTTCTCGATTAATCTTGAGGCCTAACACCAAACCACTTGCGATAAATCTCCGCATAGGTGCCATTTTCCTTTAGGGTCAAGATCGCTTGATTAATGGGTTTGCGGTAAGGACTATCTCTCGGCATGACGATCGAATAAAACTGATCTCGAAACGGTGTTCCCACAATCTGAACCCTATCTCGCCTTTCATGGGAGGCATAGTAGAGCAATAAAGGACGGGGTGCCACGAGAGCATCGACTTTTTTAGCCAACAATGCTTCATAAGCCTGTTCGGGTTGAGGGAACTCTATCACTTGAAGGTTTTGCTTTTGCAAATAATCAAGGGCTTCGCTGTCTGCAACTACAGCAACAGGACGGTTTTGTAAATCACTTAATCCTTGAATACTGCCTTGAAGTTCTTGAACTGTTAACTCGGCGGTCATAATAGCCGTGAAATAGGCGACAAAAACAATGCCGACAAAGACCCAAAATAATGCTATAACCCTGGCCACAGCTCTTTTGGGCATTTCTTCTGCTTGCCCTACGAGGGCTAACATTGTCCACCAAAGCGCTTGAAAGATGCCGGGCAAATAGGATGGATTGTCAATCAATTCCTTGTTATTGCGTTCAAAATACCAGACGATATGCACGGGTATTAGCATCAAGAGGGTGACAATACCAAATAACCTGAGGAGACTGGGATCAAGCAATCTCTGCAATAACTTCCGCTCAGAGTGTCTAGTTTGTTCATCTCGATCGAGCACCATAATTTGCAACCCTCCAGAGAGAATCGGATGGGAGAAATCGAAATCCTGTTCTCGTTGTCTGGTAATGGCGATCGCGGCGATGCCCAAGTCAGCCTGCCCCAAACTAATCGCGTTCAGAATTTCGGGCACATTTGTATAGGTCTTCAGTTCCGCCTTTCTTTGCAATTGCTCTAGAATACTCCGTCCCAGATCGGCGCTAAACCCGACGATTTGTCCGTCTTTCTCAAAGACATCTGGTTTGATGAAGCGGGTTGCAATTCGCAGCGGTTGAGCGCTATTTGCCGCAGGGGGAAGTTCGGGAGAAGGGGATGGAGATTGAGTATGTGCAGGGGATGCCACGAATAATACCGTCAATAACAACAGAGCGATCAGTGCTCTTCGGGCCTTGTCTTGCCATCTTTTTGCACAGGATTGAGGGCGATCGCTGATTGCGCTGAGTGGTGTGCGATCGTTCCTTTGGATCAAGCAAGAAATGAGATAGCGCTTTGCTTTCACAGTCTGCCAAAGTGAAACTAATATATTATATCCTGTGTTCCTAAACCGTTGTCGTGGAGAAAAGCGTTGGCGCATCACGATCGGGTTGCAGGATACTTGGGCAGGGTTGTAGCGAACAGAAAACAAATTCCTGTGAACATCAGTGCAATCAACAGTGAAGTTTTCATGCCTGAATTGACCGCCTCAAGGTTAATCGATCGCAGCATAGGATAAATTGATGGCGGCACTTTGTTAACCAAGACTGTTCTGATTTCTTCTCTAGAAAGCGTTTGAATCATTTCTTGTAATTCAGCAATGACCAGACCGCGTTGAGCTGGCTCTAATGTTTTGCCAAGCTGTTGTAAGATGCCATCCACAATGTCGCGAGAGGCAAAAAATACTAGCAATGTACCGAGAATTGCTCTTCCCAATGAGCTACCCAAATTTTGAGCCGGATTATAAATTCCAGAGCCTTCCGGTTTCTCATCTACTGAAGCAGTTGAGTAAGTGAGACCCGTAATATACGACACAAATAACCCTGAACCTACACCCATAATAATTAACCCCGGCATCAGTTCAAGTGAGGTGACTTGAAGATGTAAGCTGATGTAGAGTGTCCAAATGCCACCCGCAAGCAGAGCAATCCCAGTATGCAGGACGTACTTGGGCACGAAGCGACCGCTCAAAGGCAAATACTTCAAAACGGCAACGACCACAATGATCATGGTCAGGTTATAGGGAATCACCGTCAGCGCAGTTCTAAATGGATTCAGCGATAGCGCAACAGGCACAAACTGATAGAGATTAAACTGCACCCCTGTTGTAATCAGCACATGCAGCATTGAAGTGAGTACTCCTAGTACAAATCCTCGCTTCCGCAAGAGTCCGGCTCGGAGTAAAGAAGCCCCACATCGGTCTGCCTGCCGTCGCTGCCAAAAGACGAAGAACCCTAGAGTAATCATCCCCACAGCCATTAATGTGGGCACGATCGAGAGCTGAAACGGTGGAATGACTAAACCTGCAACTGAAAACACGCGCTTCGGTTCCCACCAGCCAAATTCTCCTGCTAGGCTAACGCCTAGTAAAATAGAACCAAGTCCTAAAAATGAGAGCAATCCGCCGACCCAATCAATCGGCTGCTGACTGAGAACTGCCAGCTTTGGCAGCGATCGCCGCAACACCAAGATGACAAGAAGCACGCCGAGCGAGGGCAAAAATGCCCAACGCCAACTAAAGTTTGAGGCGAGATAGCCGCCCAGCAACCCACCAGACAAGCCGCCCAGCGACGAAGCCACAATTAGCACTAAGATTGCCCGCTCTGCCGCTTTGCCCTGGCAGAATAGATCCGCGATCGTCCAGGGGGCGCTAATTAAAGGAGTGGCAGCTAGACCCGTCAACAGCGCAAAACTGACCGTCAGCCCTGCGATCGTAGGGCTTAGGGAGGTCAGAACAATCCCGATGCCATAGACGATCAAGCCAATGACGAAGACGCGAGTTCGACCATAAAAGCGGCACAGGTTTTCTGTTGTGGGTGCGAAGGAAGCCGTGACCAGCGAGAAAAGTACGAGAATACTCTGAATATAGCCAACGCTCGAATCGAGATCTTGCACAATCGAGGGCATAATGGCGGGCACAACACTGACGTTATAGGCAATCATAAATAAGGTGAGACTAATTGCCCAAAAGCCCCGCCGCCCAAGTTGAACCGTCTGCGCTTGCTCCATGGAACACCTCTCAATCCTTTAGCCGCTATCAGGAATGAACAATCTTAAGAATGTTCCTTAAGATTGTAAAGAAGCAGATTGCTTTGTGTCCGATGGCGATGAACTCTTTTGAGCAATCATTACATAGTTGATCCACGTCGCCACTCTAAATTTTTCTTACTATTCTTTAAGTTTTATTATGCAATCACCTTTTGTAAATAATGGAACGATCGTAGCCATACAGCTTGATCTGACTAAAACTGAACTTTTCCCTTAAATTGTGTTGAACTGTTGGGAACGGAGGTATTGCAAGAACTTGAAATCACTCGTGAATCAAATACTTCAATGAAACACTTGCCAGAAGTGTTGATCACCCGCAAACCGTTGGCAGAAGAGGCAAAAGCTCGGACTTGACCTTCTAATGTAAAGCCATTAGAACCCATTGAGTTGCCTGCGCGACGGCGAGTGATTGCGCCATTATAGTTCACCTCTGCTGGGTTGCCTGCTGGTACGGCGAGGCTCAGAAGAAACTGAGATAATTTACCTTTTATATTAGAACAAGAAAATATGAAATTGATATGAAGGGACGTTTCTGCTTTAAGGGTAGTGTTGTAAGGACAATTGTGACTGATCGTTCAATCTGGCGGGGCCCGGCAGTGCCGTGTCCTCATCGTAAATTTTGGGTTTTCAA
Source organism: Phormidesmis priestleyi ULC007 (assembly GCF_001895925.1). Lineage (GTDB taxonomy): Bacteria > Cyanobacteriota > Cyanobacteriia > Leptolyngbyales > Leptolyngbyaceae > Phormidesmis_A > Phormidesmis_A priestleyi_A. The sequence goes on from NZ_MPPI01000016.1 coordinate 69,229, forward strand.
GTAAGTTTAATAAAGTCCTTAACGCTGAGTTGAACGCCGCTCGATCGGACGCAAAACCAGATAAGTGATTGCAGCGAACAACACGCCTAACCCGAAACCGATATCCATTCCATAAGGCGGATTAAACAGACCTGCGATCGGGCCCACAAAAGCGACTTGAGCCACTCCTAAGTAAACCCCAAATAATCCCAACGCCATCGCCACGATCGCTGCCCATCCACTGGGTAAGCGATCGGGATTGTTCCAGTCTTCAACATTATATTGTCCACGTCGGAAGCAGTGTTCGCTCACTAAAATAATTGCCCAAGGACCCAACCAATAGGCGATCAAGAGCAAGAAGGTTTCCAACGTTTGGTCAAAATTTCTAGAGGCACTAATAGCGATTACGGCATAGACAACTGACCCTGCCAGCGTCCAGATCCAGCGCTTAATTCGTTGAAAAACGCCGCCTAACACTTGAATTGAAAGCGCCAGACTATAATCGTTTGGAATATTGTTGGCAACCACACTCAGCGCCAACAACAGCATCATCACGGTTCCTAAACTGCCAAGTGGATTCAGTGCGGCTGCAACTAATTCTCCGCCACTCTTGCCGTTTAATGCGGGAACAGTCGTCAATAATACGCCGAGTGATTCTAACAAAACACACGGAATCCAGATGCCTAAAAAGGTCAGCCCAAACACTTTGGATGAGGGGGTTGTTTCTGGTTGTTTCGCGCTATAGTCTGCGGCATAAGGGCCCCAACCTGCGGCAGCACCATAAATTACGCCGCTAAATGACAGCAGGGACGCGACATAGGCTAGACCGCTCGATTTTGCCGTTACGATCGTGGCTTGAGGCACATTGATGACTGCGATTGCCAGAAAAATTAGCCCCATCGGCATCCAAGCATATCGCCCATAACGATGCACATAGCGATAGCCGTAAAGACTCACGCTCGTGGTCAGCGCTGTGATGCCTAAAATTCCTAACCAGCTTGGAACTATACCCCCACTCAACGCTTGTACTAACTGTCCGCCCACAATCACATTTACCACTGACCAGCCGAGGCAGGTAATGACATTGAACATTGCCATCACACTCGCACCTACCCAACCGAACGAAAAGCGCGCGATCGTCATTTGGCGTAAGCCGAGCTTCGGGCCCAAGGTCGCAAAAAATGCAACCGATGAAACGCCAAGGAGATTGAACACGACAATTACACCGATGCTGTCCCACACGCCCAGTCCAAATACATTGATTGCTAACGCGCCTAACACGATCGTGGAAAGCACGGTGTTTGCTGCCAGCCACAGGGTAAAGTTATCCAAAATCCGCACATGCGATCGTGCTGTCGGTAAAACGCGCTCGATCCCTTGCGCCTCAATGCCCTGCTTTGGACGAACATTTCTCTGTTCAACAACTCGGCTCATTGTTTTGTGATTTGGGGATGACTTTCCAATCGAAAAGTTTAACATTATTAATTTGATCAATCTGCGATCGCATCACCGACAATGTAAGATCTGCTCTCTCTATCTATTCATTAAGGAACAGCAATCTTATGGATGTGATTCCCGCGATCGACCTGCTAAATGGCAAGTGTGTGCGCCTCTATCAGGGCGATTATGATCAAGCCGAAGTCTTTAACGAAGATCCGGTTGCAATGGCGCAACAGTGGGTCAACCAAGGCGCAACCCGACTGCACCTCGTCGATCTAGACGGAGCCAAAGCTGGATATCCTGTGAATCTAGAGGCAATTTCAGCGATCGTGCGGGCCCTTGAGATCCCCATTCAGGTGGGGGGCGGCTTGCGCGATCGTCAAAGCGTCGCCGATTTGTTATCAACTGGCGTTCAACGTGCCATTATAGGAACCGTTGCCGTCGAAAAACCCGAATTAGTCGCAGCGCTCTGCCGCGAGTTTCCTGGACAGATCATCGTCGGCATCGATGCCCGAAACGGACGGGTTGCCACCAAAGGCTGGCTCGAAACCTCAGAAGTTGTCGCCACCGAGTTAGCCGAACGAATGGCACAATTAGGGGTAGCAGCAATTATTTACACTGACATTCATCGGGACGGCACCCTTCAAGGACCCAACTTAGAGGCACTGCGAGAACTAGCCTCCGTCGTTGCAATTCCGGTAATCGCGTCAGGAGGCGTGAGTTCGGTGACTGATTTGTTGAGCTTGTTGGCACTCGAATCTCAGGGGGTGACAGGGGCGATCGTTGGTCGTGCCCTCTATACAGGCGACGTATCGCTTAAAGAAGCCGTCCGCGCCGTTGGTCAGGGTCGCTGGCAAGACGTTCCGACCGATCTTGGCTCATCTGCCTTTGCTTAATTGAGACAGATCTCAAAAACTAGCCAGGTGAATAAATTCTAATCTGTCAACCTGTGATAGCAGTAGGGGCAATCCCGGCGAGATGCCCTCCGTCAGGGGTAGGCACGGGGCCGCTACCCCTACAGTTATTTCATCTCATTCAGTAGCGCCAAATTTGGCGCTCTTTGGTATTTTTTCAGCAATTTCTGACCAATTTCTAAAAACCGAAGGAAAATAGAACCGTAGCAACTCTCATTCTTCATCATCAGTAAAAAAACATGGCTAACACTAGTAACTTCCGGCAATCAGTCCAGGATGCAAAAAGTCAATCGATCGTCGGCTCAAATGTCATTTCCAAAGCCCTACCCGTGCTGGGTGGCGGGCTTATATTGACCGCAGTTGGCACATTTGGCGGCTTGCAGGTGATGGAAAACAGTCCTCAAATCTTTATGCCCACATTTATTGGGGCAGTGATTTTACAACTGATTTTATTCTTCGTCGCTTCCAGCGTAGCTCAAAAAGGCAACAACGGCGTTGCGCTACCCCTGCTTGCGACCTATAGCTTGCTGACAGGCTACACCCTGAGCGGAATTGTGTCTTTGGCACTGCAAACTCCAGGAGTTGGCATCAATGGAGTCGGGATTGCTGCACTCGGCTGTGGCGTGACGTTTATTGCAGCTCGATCGATCGGCTCTAATCTGTCTGAGAAAGACGGCATGGCGCTAACCAAAACCGTGCAGCTTGGAGTCATTGCACTGTTTGTAGTGTTGATGGGTCAGCTATTGCTTCATCTGTTTGGAATTCATACACCCAGCTTTTTAGAAGTTGCGATTTCCGGCATTGGCGTATTGCTGTTTGTCGGTGCAGCGGTGGTTGACTTCTTTGTTCTGCCTCGCACTTACCGCGATGATCAATATATTTCTGCTGCTCTGTCAATGTATCTAACCTACATCAATTTGTTTGTGTTTATTCTGAGATTTATGATCGCAATCGGCGGTCGTGATTAGTTCTGATTCTCGATCTGTTTAGTCAATGATTAAAGGAGACGTAAATATTTCGTCTCCTCTTTTATTGAGGAAAGACTCTAGACAATTCTAAAATGAGAGGCAATGTGATGGGCGACTGACAGCGTATTGTTGCCCGATCGGACACGAGCTTAAGCAACTCGCGGATTAGCTTAGTTAAACAAACCTCATGAGGTCTTCCCTTGGCTGCCATTTCAAAAAGTTCTCCTCGAATTAACTCAACGCGATCGTGCTCCCCAAAAAAACCGAGTTCACCCAAGCGGTGATAGTCTTCTAGGGTAAAGCGCTTAACAGTTGGGACGTTAGGACGTTTGAGCGCAGGGAGATTCATAGTTGTCACATTAAAATCATCTCGTTGATCGAATTGTAGCGGACTGTCCTTTAGAATAAGCATCTAGTCTATTGTTCAAAGGGTATGCAGATTCAGATTCAGACCTTCACTGTTCATAAGCGGTTTGCCCTCACTATCAGTCGCGGCACCACTGCTCAGACAACAAACATCTGGGTCAGAATTGAGCATGACGGCATCGAAGGCTGGGGAGAAGCCGCACCGTTTTCAGTCGGAGAAAAGCCCCAGACCACCGAAGCGATCGCCCGTTCTCTACAAGCGATCGCGCCGCTACTCAAAGCCTTGAACCCGCTCGAACGTCAGCGCATCGATCGCTTAATGGCAGAAACTCGCCTCCCATCAGCCGCCCGTGCTGCCTTAGATGTGGCGCTTCATGACTGGGTGGGCAAACAGGCAAATCTACCGCTCTGGCAACTGTGGGGGTTAGAGCGCGATCGCATTGTTCCAACTTCGGTGACGATCGGCATCAGTTCGCCCGAAGATGCCAAGCAGCGCGTGTGGGATTGGTTGGGCAAAGGCACGATCGCGGCACCACTCCAAGGCATTCAGGCGCTAAAAATCAAACTCGGCAACCCTGATGGTATGGAAGCCGATCAAGCAATGCTGTTAGCCGTCAAAGCAGCCGCGCCGCACATTTCGCAAATTAGTGTCGATGCTAACGGGGGCTGGAATGTAAACACGGCGCTCAAAATGTCGTTCTGGCTGGCAGATCAGGGCATCACTTATATCGAGCAACCGTTACTCAAAGGTCAAGAAGCCGACCTCGCAAAGCTTTATTACCAGTCTCCTCTGCCCATTTTTGTCGATGAAAGCTGTTTTACTAGTCGAGATATTCCTTTGTTGGTCGATCGAGTGCATGGCATCAATATCAAATTGCTCAAGTCAGGCGGTTTGTCAGAAGCGTTACGAATGATTCACACTGCAAAAGCGTTTGGGCTAAAGGTGATGCTTGGCTGCTATTCAGACAGCTCACTTTTGAATACAGCATTGGCGCATCTCTCTCCATTAGCCGATCACTTGGATTTAGATAGTCATTTAAACTTGTTGGATGATCCGTTTGTGGGTGCGGTGTTTCAAAACGGACGAGTCGTGCCCAACAATCAACCGGGGTTAGGCGTACGATTTAGAAATTAGCTGTGGAATGAACAAGCCTAAAACTTCTGCTATCAGGTTTCAGGAATTTTGGGAAACTGACATTTCACATTGATTTCCAGGTTGCAGCCACCTTTCGCGTTGGCAATATAAGGCACTCCCGCTTCGCTGCTGATGTTGATGCCAAATTTGAGGGTGACTTCGCTGACTTCTGCCATCGCGACACCTTTGAAAGCATTCAGCGTGTAGAGGGTGTAGGCTCGGATAGTGTGTTCGATCGCTTGAAAATTTTGTGTAATTTGCTTCTGCGGTTCGTCTGTAAACAAGCCTCGTTTAGGATCACCTGTGCCAATGGGCTTATCGGGTACAAGAACGCCAGAAGCTGTATTTTCGATCGCTTCGATGTAGATCGTGGTTCCGTCGTCGAGAGTAATTGGGGTGAGTCGTCCCATTGATGTTTAACCGTTGCAGTTTGTCTACAGTTTAGCTTTGATAGGTGCTGTTCCTACACCTGAATTGTTGCACTTTATATTAGCTGGGCAACATTTTCGTAGAGGGCTTCGATCGCGCAAGCAAAGCCAATGCTGGCAAATTCAACGGTGTCTCCGGCTCGATAAATTTGGGGCATCCACAAGTTGTCATTGCGCTGAAATCGTTCGACCAGAATTTGTTTTTGGTGGATCAGAGCATATTCTTCAAATTCTGAGATTGATTTGTAATCGGCGAATTTATCGCCTCGGTCAAAGGCTTCTGTTGAATCGGATAGCACTTCAATGATCAGCTTGGGATGCAGGATGAAGTCTTCGTCGGAGCGACGATCTCGCTCGTCGCAAGTAACCGCTAAATCGGGATAGTAGAAAAGATTTAAGGTAGGCAGGCGAACCTTCATATCTGTAGCATAGGAAATACAGCCTGTACTGCGTAGATAATTGACGAGTAAAGCAGAGAGATTGCCTGTGATGATGACATGAGCTTTGCTTGCCCCTGCCATTGCCACGATTTGTCCCTGAAGGTATTCGTGTTTGATAGGGCTGATGCGCTCAATCTCTAAATAGTCTTCGGGGGCGAAGTAGGCATGGTTTTTACTAACGGTCATCACCTGTGTTCCCTAGAGACTGATCTTGACTATATTGCACTGCGGCTTCAACATTGCTGCTGGATGGCGACGATCGCCCTGGTCAAGCAAAGCAGTAATACCGCTCGTGTCTGCTAAAACATCTAAGCTTCTTGCCATAGTAACGCTTCATCCTGCTCTGACAAGTCCGATCGTCCTCTTGTACCTCATACTCCGTTTTTGGCTTCTTCCCAAGAAATCGTCTGCCCCTGTTGAGCTTGAGTAATGCTCTGGCAGTTTTGCAATGAAGTCGCTGTCTGTAAGGATGTCGAGGGTTTCGAGGAGGGCAGTCAGGTGGGCATAGCTCAGGGCTGCCATCGCCGGAATGCCGTCTTGGGAATGATCACGGGTTCGTGGGTGAGTTGGTTAGGTAGGCTAGGAAGCTGCTGTTGGGCTTGGGCGATCGTCAGTCGTTTTGGCATGGTAAAGGGGAACCAGTCGGTGTATTTAATGTAGCACTGTCCGCTTTTCAGTTTCGTTGCAGCGATCGCTCCTCTCTCTATCACTCCAGACCGAGCGCACCCGCAATTCTGACTGGTGATGCGGTACATTGCGATCGCAAAATTCTACTTTGCAGAAGAGGTGCGATGGACTGTTAGCGATCGCCGCATCATAATGGGAAAATCTGACCCGATCGCCCTATTCAACCTCTCCTAATTCAACAACATCTGATCCCAGTTTATGCCTCGCATTTATCTCGATGTTTGCTGCTTTAACCGCCTGTTTGATGACCAATCTCAAGCTCGAATTCGCATCGAAACGGAAGCAGTTTTGGGGATTTTGGAACGTTGCGAGGTGGGTGAGTGGGAACTGATTGGAAGTGAGATGATTGAGACTGAAGTGTCTCAGATTGCTGATCAAGAGCGGCGGCAGCGAATTGAAAGTGCTTTAGAAATGGCTCGATCGCGCATCATAGTAGATGATAGGATTGAAAATCGAGGCAATGAGCTTCAAAGCTTGGGGTTTCAAGGATTTGATGCGATCCATGTTGCCTGTGCTGAGATGGCTCAAGCGGATGTTTTTTTATCAACCGACGATCGGTTGTTGAGAAGAGCCGTTCGATATCGTGAACGGCTTACCGTTACAGTCAATAATCCTGCGATATGGTTTATTGCAATGGTTCAAGCAGGAGGCGCTGAAGATGACCCCAATGGAACTTAGACAACAAGGTTTGGCGGTGTTGCATAAGGAACTAGGCTATGTTGGTATGGTGCGGTTCCTCCAGCAGTTTGAGGCTGGAAGTGGTGACTATGCGAAGGATCGTCATCAGTGGCAGGATGGGCTGACTGTTGCAGAAATCACGGCGCAAGTTAAGCACCGTCGCGATCGCACGTAGCTTTGAAAATGCTGGATGTTCCTGCAATGCACCTTTTCTCTAGTGCGATCGCGCCTGCTATAGAGAGGCGATCGTAACGATCATCCATTTGTGGGGATACGATCGCTGTCATAACGGAGGGGTGGGATCGGCGAGGAGTAGGGCAATCGTTCTTCTCCCTCTATCACTTTATCCCGATCGCGCCCTCACTTCTGATGGGTGATGCGGCACAGGTTGCGATCGCTTTCACTTGCTTTCCTTACAGAAAGCTTTCGACTCTAGCAGTAATTTCTTGTAAAACGTCTAAAAGCGTTGGAGCAGAAGAGGTGGTCACATTCTCCTCACTGCCATCATGCTTGTGATTTGGATAAGTGGGTAGATTCAGTTTTTTATGATGTGGAGTGTTGTCATAACGAAAAATTAAACTATTCGTGGCATCCATATACTGATAAGCATACATATCTCGATCGACACTAATCTCTACACTGACGAACTCTCGAACACGAAGTATGGAACCATCAGTAAATTTAATTTCGGCTCGAATGAATCCTTCATAGGTGTCTCGTTTTTCGCCGTCTAATGTAAAAGAAGTTAATTGTGAGCAAGTTGAAATAGCCGTTTCAATCTGTTGAAAATAAGCTTCAAGTGGCAAATTCAATTCCTCGCAATCTTTCCACTTTCTCTTGTAAACGTTGAAGTAAGCGGAATTCTCCAATCCATTCGTCAAGTTCTAGAGTTTCCTGAAACTCATCGTTCTCGTAGCGATGCAAAAATTCCTTAGTAGAAAGTTGATATTTCTCCTCGAAGTCTCGAAGCCGTTGGGCAGTCTGCTGAATTCCGGCTTCAGTAGAATGTAGAGCTTCAGCGATCGCACCCTCGATTAGGGGTTGCAGTGAGCCTGAATGTTTAGAGATGAGTTTGAGTTCAGTCATAGAACTTGCTAAAGGGTTTGAACGGCTGCTTTACGCTAGCGCTTTCATTTTAGCGGAGCGGTACGATCGGGAAGGAGTGGCGCGATCTCGTCACGGCAAGCAATCGTGTCCTTACCTTTTGCTGGTAATGCCGCAGATTTGGCGATCGCTGAAAAAGAGTGGTCATTCATTCACTGGCGGCAGAAGCAGTGGTTCTAGTAGTGGTAAAAGTTTAGGTAGTTTGGTCTGAACTACGTCCCACACAATATCAAGATCAACCTGATCATACTCATGAACAATTACATTTCGCATTCCCGCGATTTCTCGCCAGGAAATCTCTGGATGCTGCTGACGAAAATCAGAGGATAGACGTTTGGTTGCTTCACCAATGATTGTAATTTGATACAGCAGGGCTGAAACTTTTTCATCGTTTGTTTCCAAATCTATCCGATTGACTCCGGCTGCATAGCGCAGAGTGCGTCGAATGGCTCTTTCAATATCAATTAAAGATTCATTGTCGCGTGGCATAAATAACCTGTGCAGAAGTCAAAATATTGTTACGTCGTAACCAGTTTTGGCTACGCTCGATCGCAGTCTTGACGATTAGATCAACCTTGCGACCAAAGAGAGTTTGCAGTTCATCCTGCATCTGAATCGTTTCGGTTAGACCCCGTTTGGCATCTGGAGCAAACGTGACTAAGACATCAATATCACTGTTCTGGTTAAAGTCATCGCGCAACACGGAGCCAAACAGAGCAAATTCGGTAATTTGCCAGCGATCGCAAAATGCCTGAATTTCTGCCATTGGTAACTCAAAGTGTTTAAAGTCTCCTGGTTCCATAGTTGAAATCATCTCGTGAAACGGAGTGTTGAAGCGTTAGTGAGCTTGAGTAATGCTCTGACGCAGTTTTGCAACGAATTCGCTGTCTGTGAGGATGTCGAGGGTTTCGAGGAGGGCAGTCAGGTGGGCATAGCTCAGGGCTGCCATCACCGGAATGCCCTCCTGGGTAATGATTACGGGTTCTTGGGTGAGTTCGTTAGGTAGGCTAGGAAGCTGCTGTTGGGCTTGGGCGATCGTCAGTCGTTTTAGCATAGTAAAGATGAACCAGTGGGTGTATTGAATGTAGCACTGTCCGCTTTTCAGTTTCATTGCAGCGATCGCGCCTCTCTATCACTCCAGCCCGATCGCGCGTAGCTTTGAAAATGCTGGATGTTTCTGCAATGCACTTTTTCTCTAGTGCGATCGCTCCTGCCTGGACAGGTGATCGTAACCCATCATCCATTTGTGGGGGTACGATCGCTGTTATGGCGAAGAGGCACGATCGAGGAACATTAGCCTGATCGCATCAGAGAAGACGATCGCTGTCACGTTGCTTCTCTTCAGATTTTTGACTTTAACAGCGTTGAGTGCGGTGTTTGTACTCTAATCATGCGGCGATCGCGACGGCAGAGTGCTGTTGCTTGAATTCATGCAGGAGTTGAAAGAAGTGGTCAAACCCTGTTTTTTCGTCATGGCAGGTGAGCATGATCAGCTTTGCCCAGGAGGTGACGCTGGTGACACCAAGTTTTTGCTGAAGCCACGGCTGGAACTCGTCGTAGAACTGGGCTTCGGCAACTGTGAGTTCAATTGCGAGCTGGGTGCGGGCAAATTCGTAGCCGTTGAGAAACATGAGTAGGTCGCTGACGGAGGGGCGACCGAGATACAGCCCAGGATTGGTGTGGATTTGTTCTAAAACCTCGAAGAGTCCTAGCATGGGGGTCTCCTAGTCTGGTTTTGACTGCTGTAGTGAGTCTAATTCTTCCAGAAGGAACTGTCCACTCCGGCAGTGGAAGTCATTTAGCCAGTTCTCGCGTGACATTCCCTCTGGGGATAGGTTATCAAAAACTTTGCCCAAGACTTCCACGCCATAGTGAGTTCCATTTTCTGTGATGGATTGATTAGAGGTGATGCGATCGCTAACAATATAAAGGTCACTACGACGTTTGGTTTTAAGCTTGAGGATTTTGCCAGGGATGTTCTGACTGATAAATATTCTTGACGATATCAGCTTTAATTGATCGAACTCTCACTTTTCACAAAGGATACCGCACCTGAATCGATACGCTCTCATTTTAGCGGAGAGGCACGATCGAGGAGAAATAGCTCAATCTCATTATGGTTAGAAAGCGATCGGACGCTTACTTTTCGCGGGTGATGTTGCACAGTTGGCGATCGCTTTTTCGACAACTTTCTTATTTTTACGTCTCCAAAGCAATGATTTTCTCTAACTCTGCTACTAGCGGCGGCAAATCGTTTGTGACAACTTCCCAAACAATATCCAGGTCGATTTCAAAATAGGCATGGGTTAGGCGGTTTCGCATTCCAATCATTTGCAACCAGGGCACTTGAGGATATTTGGCTTTACAATCAGCCGAAACCCTGCCCGCTGCTTCGCCAATAATTTCGATGTCTTTAACCAGCGCTAGTGTTAGCATACGATCGCTGTCTAAATCTTTTCGAGTGCAGTTTTCGACAAAGCTCATGGCTTCGATCGCGGAATCTTGCATGTGGCGCAGTCGAGTCGGGTCGTCAATCCTGGACATATTGCACTAAGGCTTCACTAAGGACACGATCTCGGATGTAGCGGCTGAGTTCTTGGGGGGTTCGCAAATCGACGGTGCGATCGCCCAGTAGATGGGAGAGTTCTTGCTGCATGGTGACGATCGCAAAGCCAGGTGTTGATCCTGGCTCGAATTCAACTAAGACATCGACATCGCTGTCGGGGCTGAAATCGTCTCTGAGAACGGAGCCAAATAGAGAGAGGCGACGGATTTGGTGTCGCTGGCAAAATTCAGCAATTTTAGCTTGAGAAATTTGAATGGGAAGTGTGGGTTGCATAATTCATCCATTTTTTGCTGATAATGCCGCACATTTGGCGATCGCTTTATTTTTCCACTCATCTAGCAGTTTTCCCAGTAAAGTGTAAATGTCTTGGTGAGTGGGTTAGGTAGGCTAGGAAGCTGCTGTTGAGCTTGGGCGATCGTCAGTCGTTTTAGCATAGTACAAGATGAACCAGTGGGTGTATTGAATGTAGCACTGTCCGCTTTTCAGTTTCATTGCAGCGATCGCGCCTCTCTCTCTATCACTCCAGCCCGATCGCGCGTAGCTTTGAAAATGCTGGATGTTCCTGCAATGCACTTTTTCTCTAGTGCGATCGCTCTTGCCTAAATGGGCGATCGTAAGTTCCTATTATCCATCTGCGGAGGTACGATCGAGGAGAAATAGATATAGCCCGCACTATGGCAGAGAAGACGATCGGGCGCTTACTTTTTGCGGGTGATGTTGCACAGTTGGCGATCGCTCTACTGGGCAAGAAACTATACTGGAAATAACTTTGCTCAACACTTGCAAAAGTATGCAGACCTATGAAGAAATTCTAACCCTGGTGCAAAAACTTAATCTTGACGATCGGTTTCGGTTGTTGGAAGATCTGAGGCTTTTGATTTACGAGCCAGTTATGGTTGAGGGTACAGATGAGGTGATGCCTGCTGAGGTGATCGCCGAAAGCGACGCAGCTTTACGAGATTATCAAGCCGGACGAGATCCCGGATTAGCTTCAGCCGCGTTGAAAAAAAAGTTGTTTGGTAGAGACGTTGGCTGATTGGGATTATATTCTGCTGAAGCCTGCTCAAAAATATTTGGAGCGGATGCAACCCGATGATCAGATTTGAGTCATTAGCGCTTTGGATTCGCTGATTACCGATTTAAGTGTGCTTGATGTAAAACCTCTGCAAGGCAGACCTGAGTTTTGCTTGCGAGTGGGCAAATATCGGATTTTGTTTGTTGAGGACTCAGAGAACAAAGTCTATGTCGTTACGACGATCGGCTCTCGCGAGAATGTTCACAAGTAGAGTGGGGCGATCGCTTTCACTTGTTTTCCTTACAGAAAGCCTTCATTTTAGCGGAGAGGCACGATCGAGGAGAAATAGCTCGATCGCGTCATGGCTAGGAAGCGATCGGACGCTCAATTCCGATCGATCATGTCGTACGTCTAGCCAATAAAGTTGATTGAGTCAACGAAAATTACTGGTTTTTTAAGCTTTCAAGTTCTTTGGGAGTGAAGGGATTTTGACCGGAACGAAGGGCATCGATCCAGCGTTGCCGTTGGGCTTTCTGCTCGTCGGAGATTTCTGACTTGAGATAGGCTTGAAAGTCGGCAATGGCTCCTGCTGAATTGCCCGTTAGCGCTCTAGCCAACCCTCGACTATTCCGATATTCAGCATCATTACCAGGGGCGAGACTAACTGCATTTTCACAGGCAAACAAAACTTGCTTGGCAGACCCGTTGAGGCTACCAAACCAGCAAAGTGTATCCCAACTCTTAGCCGAGATCTTGAGATCTGGAAGTAGCTCTTGAGCTTTTGCATAACTTGACAGGGCTGCCTCAATTGCTCCTGCTTTGGCTAGTTCTTTTCCTCTATCAACAAAGGCTGGAGCAGCAAATGTAATAGCTTCAGTCTGAGGATTTAGCTTTAAGTTAGGGTCACGTTTTACGGCTTCCTGCAACATCTGAATTGCACCTTCGACATCTTTAGCTTTTGCTAATTCTCTGGCTGGGGGCACCAGCGTTGCGGCGTTCGCGTTTAGGAAAGACTGATTCTGACAGATTTCTAATCCTGGTTGTGCTTCAGCGTGAATGGGTAAGTAATCTCGCAGCCAGTAACAGCCGAGGGTGGCTAAACTGTCTAAGTTCAAATTCCACAGCTTGATGGTGTTATCGACACTGCCCGAGGCGATCGTTTGTCCATCCGGGCTGAAATTAATACTAAGCACAGGATCATTGTGTCCATTCAACGTAGTGATCAGCGCCCCATCTCGCTTCCACAGCTTGATGGTGTCAAAACTGCCAGAGGCGATCGTTTGTCCATCCGGGCTGAAGCTGACACTGTACACAGAATCATTGTGTCCATTCAGCGTAGTGATCAGCGCCCCATCTCGCTTCCACAGCTTGATAGTGCTATCCCCACTGCCAGAGGCGATCGTTTGTCCATCCGGGCTGAAGCTAACACTGCTCACAAAAGCATTGTGTCCACTCAGCGTAGTGATCAGCGTCCCGTCTCGCTTCCACAGCTTGATGGTTTTATCATTACTGCCAGAGGCGATCGTTTGCCCATCTGGGCTGAAGCTGACACTGTACACAGAATCACTGTGTCCATTCAGCGTAGTGATCAGCGTTCCGTCTCGCTTCCACAGCTTGATGGTTTTATCATTACTGCCAGAGGCGATTGTTTGTCCATCCGGGCTGAAGCTGACACTGCCCACAACAGCGTTGTGTCCATTCAGCGTGGTGATCAGCGTTCCGTCTCGCTTCCATAGCTTGATGGTTTTATCATCACTGCCAGAGGCGATGGTTTGTCCATCCCGGCTGAAGCTGACACTCCTCACAACAGCATTGTGTCCATTCAGCGTGGTGATCAGCGTTCCGTCTCGCTTCCATAGCTTGATGGTTTTATCATCACTGCCAGAGGCGATCGTTTGTTCATCCGGGCTGAAGCTGACACTCCTCACAACAGCATTGTGTCCACTCAGCGTGGTGGTTGGCGTTCCGTCTCGCTTCCACAGCTTGATAGTGCTATCCCCACTGCCAGAGGCGATCGTTTGTTCATCTGGGCTGAAGCTGACACTGAACAAAACAGCATTATGTCCACTCAGGGTGGTGATCAGCGTCCCGTCTCGCTTCCACAGCTTGATGGTCTTATCGAAACTGCCTGAGGCGATTGTTTGTCCATCCGGGCTGAAGCTGACACTTCTCACAGCAGCATTGTGTCCACTCAGCGTGGTGGTTGGCGTTCCGTCTCGCTTCCACAGCTTGATAGTGCTATCCCCACTGCCAGAGGCGATTGTTTGTCCATCCGGGCTGAAGCTGACACTCCACACAGAATTATTATGTCCATTCAGGGTGGTGATCAGCGTCCCGTCTCGCTTCCACAGCTTGATGGTCTTGTCGGCACTGCCTGAGGCGATTGTTTGTCCGTCGGGGCTAAAGCTGACATTGTACACAGAATCATTGTGTCCATTCAGCGTAGTGATCAGCGTCCCGTCTCGCTTCCACAGCTTGATAGTCTTATCTAAACTGCCCGAGGCGATCGTTTGTCCATCCGGGCTGAAGCTAACACTGCTCACAAAAGCATTGTGTCCACTCAGCGTAGTGATCAGCGTTCCGTCTCGCTTCCACAGCTTGATGGTCTTATCGGCACTGCCCGAGGCGATGGTTTGTCCATCCGGGCTGAAGCTGACACTCAACACAGACTCATTGTGTCCATTCAGCGTAGTGATCAGCGTCCCGTCTCGCTTCCACAGCTTGATAGTATTATCTAGACTGCCCGAGGCGATGGTTTGTCCATCCGGGCTGAAGCTGACACTGTAGACATAAGCAGTGTGCGGCATGCTGTTCTGTTCCTTCACCCTGTAAACTGCTTGCTGAAGGGCTGCTACCGTCTGCATCTGCGTGTAGTCTTTTGCCCAAACAGAGCGATCAAGCTGTCTGAGTTGTTGCGCTGCTCTTAATCCTGTCAGTAACGCCTTAAACGGTTCACCAGAGAGAAACTCTTCTTTAGAAGAGGCACTTTTGAGTCTGACATCGGCTGCTGCAATCATCAAACTCGCTAAATTCACTTTTGTCAAAATCTGTTGTCTTTCTGCTCTGGCTGTGCTTAATTCTCTGTTTGCCACCTGCACGTTTTGCTCTGCTTTGTCAGATGCCGCCTGTGCCGATCGATATTCTCGCTGGATTTCCGTTAATTCCGTTTTTGTTTTTGCAACATTCTGTTGCAGCTTCTGCTGTGCTTGCTGCGCTCTCTGCCTTGCTTGCTGTGCTTGCTGCTGTGACTGCGCCAAATTCCGGCTGGCAACTCTAACATTTTGCTCAGACTTTTTTGACTGGTCTAGTAAAGTCTGATTTTCCTGCGAGATCTGCTGATTGTCCTGACGGGCTGTTTTAACCGCTGCAACCGCTTGATCTCGTTCGCTATTGGCAGCAATCACTGTTTGCGTACTTTGCCAAGCCGAAAACCCTGCTGCGATCGCGCCTGTCAGCATCACCCCCAACGCAACCGCCCCCAACCGAATCCGCTGATTAGCTTTGCGGTTCGCCTCTGAAAGCACCTGCTTTGCCTGCTCTTCCGCCGCCAGTTTTAGCTTTACCTGCTGCGTTTCTAGCTCCTGGCTCATCCCCAAAAAGCGGTAATCTGCATCGTCTAACCGCTTTCCTTGTGACCAGGCGAGTGCGTCTCGATAGGCTTGCCCTCGCAGCAACCGCGATTCATCCTGCATTCCAGAATCAAGCCAAGCCGCGATCGCAGATCCATAAGGTCTTAGTGTCGCTAGCGATCGCTCTAACCAATCGCGATTAAATACCTGCTGATAAACCTGGTTATAAACCTGTAGCGTTCCCTCGCGCTTCACGACCACGCCCGTTAGCCGCAAATCTACCTGCTCTGCGCTATCATCTGCGCCAACTTCACCCTGTTGAATAATCTGCTGATAGAGTCCCAGTAGTCGCCCCGTGCGCTGTTCTCCGCTTAAGAGGAGGCGATCGCGAATCGTCTTCAAATGCTCTGGCGTATCCTGCGCTTCCCAATTCTCAATCACTCTGCTTTTAACGAGAGCGCTCACCCAAGCGGCTTCTTGTCCGATCGAGGCAGAATCATTTGCACTCAAAATCAACTTACAAACTTTTTGCGTCAAAAACGGCTGTCCACCCGTCCAAGTCAAAACGGCTTGCATCAGTGCTGTGGGATCGCTCGACTTCACCGCTAAACCCTGAACCAAAGGGTCAGCCTCATGCAACTGAAACCCCATCAGTTCGATCGGGCGACCCACATTAAACGGCGTTCGCTGCTTGTCTTGCATCAAGTCAGAGGGGGTTGTCACCCCTAGCAGCGCAAACGTTAAGCGATCGTAGTCTGGCTTCTCCGATCGGCGGTTATAGCACTCTCGAATCAATGCAAAAAAGTCATCGAGGTTAAACGGCAAACTCAGAACACTGTCAATCTCATCAATAAAGACCACGATCGGTTGCGGAATCGCGGTCAGCAATACTTCACCAATAAACTTGTCAAACCGCCGCACATACGAAAGTAAACGGTGTTCTTCCCACCAACTGTAGAGATCAAACGTCTCGTACAGATCCAAGCTGCTGACAATGCTATCGATCACACTGCTATACCATTGCTCTGGCTGCATATCTGAGGTGCCGATGCGCGTAAGGTCGATCGCCGCACACGCTACACCTTCCGCCTGCAATCGCTGCATCGTCTGCACTTTCAGACTCGACTTCCCCATCTGCCGAGAATTCAGCACATAGCAAAACGGGTGCGACCTTTATTTGATACCCTTAGAGCGCAATGGAAAAGCCATATTGATTCAGCTTGTTCCAGAATTGATCCCAACGGGTTGAGGTTAAGACTAACGCTCTCAAACTCAGA
>NZ_MPPI01000019.1:0-75437 GCF_001895925.1 Phormidesmis priestleyi ULC007
TCTGAGTTTGAGAGCGTTAGTCTTAACCTCAACCCGTTGGGATCAATTCTGGAACAAGCTGAATCAATATGGCTTTTCCATTGCGCTCTAAGGGTATCAAATAAAGGTCGCACCCCTGCTAACACAAATCGCCGCCTGTCTCCCCCAATCCTGAATCAAGATACCGACTCCCTCAACGGCTTAAACACTATCCAGGGTTACAGCACCCAACGCCAAGAAGCCACCCCCGAAGCCGTGCACCAAGCCTATCAAACCATGCTGGCAAAGCAACAGACTGAAACCGAAAAACTTGCCCTCTACCGTGCCGCCTCCGACGCTGCCCGTTTAGCAGAATGGGAATTCCACAACGCAGTTCTAGCAATGAAAGAAGTTGTGCGAGGACAATTCGGTGCCGACAGTAATGAAGCCCAGTCCGTTGGCTTGAAGAAAAAATCAGACCGCAAGCGCCCTTCCCGTCAAAAACTCGCTGCCGCCAGTTAGCAAATTGGGATTACCGGATAACAAAGCGATCGCACCCACTGATTAACCGATTAAACAGAGGGGCGATCGCTCTTCTCATCGCTTACAAATTCAGCTTCCTTCGCATCACTTCTCTGGCAACTTCATAATCTTCACCAATGAGATAGGAGAAGTGATAGTAACTGGCGAGGTAGAAATCACAGCCGAATTGTTGATAGCGATCGGCAACTGCCAAAAAGCCATACCGCGCCGACCATTCGTCGTTGAAGTAGGATTCATGAAACGAGTCATGCAGAAATAGCGTTAATGTTTGATGATTCACCCCTGGAATGAGACGAATAAGCTCAATATTTGGATGATGAGAACGGGGCACTGGCAACAGCACCTCAAACCTATCAAACGTTAAAAACTCCGCCAAATCTGCTTCGGTTGTTTCATAATAGGGAGAGGCATTTTCTGGTAGGGCGACGAAATGCTGCCAAGATAGAAAGAACTCATGCTTGGCATCAAGTCCAGGATCGATGTCTAACCGCCAACGATCGTCCTGACAAAGATCCTCTATCACTTCACTTGGAAGATATGCCAGTTGCATAGGTTGACCTACTCTACAGTGACACTTTTGGCGAGGTTGCGAGGCTGATCGACATCTAAGCCACGACGGGCAGCAATGTGATATGCCAACAACTGAAGCGGAATCACCGTCAAAATCGGTGACAGCAATTCATCGACATGAGGCACCGGGATGAGCGTATCAAACGTATCTGCCGCTTCTTGCTCATCCATCGGAGTCACGCCGATCAGTCGAGCATCTCTCGCCCGTGCTTCTTGAGCATTAGAAAGAACCTTTTCGTAAACCGCTCCGGGCATGGCGATCGCTACCACAGGCACCTTGGCATCTAAAAGCGCGATCGGGCCATGCTTCATTTCACCAGCAGGATAGCCTTCGGCGTGAATGTAGCTGATTTCTTTGAGTTTCAATGCACCTTCGAGAGCGATCGGAAAGTTAATCCCGCGTCCCAAGAAAATAAAGTCTTGAGTCTCTGCAAAGTCATGGGCGAGTTCTTCGATATAGCGCTCCTGACTTTCTAGCACCACTTCCATCTGAGCCGGGAGCTGCCGCAGTCCGACCAAAATTTCTTCGAGTTGCTCTGGAGATTTAGCCTGACGGCGATCGGTCAGATCCAACGCGAGGCCATAGAATGCCATCACCTGAGCGACAAACGTTTTGGTAGCCGCTACGCCGATCTCAATGCCTGCGTGGGTGTCGATGATGTTGGGAACCAAATCACCTAAAGAGCTTTCGGGGCGGTTGGTGATGCCGAGCAGACGGGACTGCAATTCTGGTTGAGTGAAGCTCGATCGCCGCTTTTTCTCCATCTCCAAGGCGGCTAATGTGTCGGCTGTCTCACCGGATTGAGTGACCCCGATCGTCAGGGTATTCGGCGTAATCGGTGCAGGCGCATAGCGAAATTCTGACGCATAATGCACCGTAGTCGGAACTCCTGCCAATTGCTCTAAAAGATACTTTCCGACTAAGCCAGCGTGCCAACTCGTCCCGCACGCCACGATTTGAATGTGCTGTAAATCTGCCAGCAATTCGGGCGCTAAACCGAGATGAATCGGTGATTTATTTGCATCTGTCGCCGCCCATTCACCATCAAAATAGGCTTCTAAACAAGCGCGAACGACTCCAGGCTGCTCGTAGATTTCTTTGAGCATGAAGTGTTTGAAGCCCTGTTTCTCTACCATGACGGGGTTCCAATTCAACGTGCGCGGAGTCTTTTTGAGTCGATGTCCATCAAAGCTGTAAATCTCAACGCCCAAAGGAGTCATGCGGGCAATTTCACCATTCTCAAGCGGCAAAACGGCACGGGTGTAAGGGACTAGCGCGGGAGTATCAGACGCACAGTAGAATTCGCCTTGCCCAAATCCCAAAACGACGGGGGCTTGTTGACGCGCCACGATTAGTTCGTCGGGATAATCGGCAGAGATAACGGCGATCGCAAAAGCTCCATGGAGTTGATTGACCACCAAGCGAACCGCTTCGAGCAGCGACGAATCTTCAAGCGTTGCTAGTTGCTCTGCAATTAAGTGGGGAATGACTTCGGTATCGGTGTCTGATCGAAACTCACAGCCGCGACTTTTTAACGCTTCGCGCAGTTCTCGGTAGTTTTCGATAATGCCGTTTTGGATGACTGCAATTCGCTGGTCAGTATCCATGTGAGGATGGGCGTTATATTCTTCGGGTTTGCCGTGGGTTGCCCAGCGAGTGTGAGCGATGCCAATGCGAGCGGGATTGTCTTCGCCAGCGAGTTTTTCTTCGAGGTTGATCAATTTGCCCTTGGCGCGGACACAGTGAATTTCACCTTCTAAAACGGTGGCGATTCCGGCTGAGTCATAGCCTCGATATTCGAGTTTGCGAAGCCCTTCGAGCAAGATCCCGCTAGCGGCTTGCGTTCCGATGTAGCCGACAATTCCACACATAGCCCACTCCTTGATGAATGTTTTATAGATTGTTTTACAGAACGACCTCATTTACCTACAGACTTACAGGTAGACTTCTCTACGGTGCTTGACTCGAATAACAGCAATTACCTTGTCTTCTCGACTGAAATCGTAAAGCACACGATAGTCACCGACCCTGAGCTTGAAAAAGTCTGACAGGTCTCCGGTCAATGATTGCGGTTTGAGTTGGTCAAAGTTTTTAGCCAGCCAGTCGATTTTACTGATAATGCGTTCTCGGATCGTTTGATCCAAAGCACCGAGATCGGAAATGGCTTCAGGCTCAAATTCAACAAGGTAGCTCATGAAAAGGTGAGACCAAATCGTTTCGCTACTTCTTCAGCCGGAATTCCTCGTTCTCCTGCGGCTCGACGCTTGCGGGATTCAAACAGTTGTTGTTTGATTTCGGGTCGAATTTCTTTACCCTCATCGGGATCGCCAAGCAACTCTCCTAAAGTTTCTATGACAGTCTCTCGAATTAAAGCCTTGAGTTCCTCAGTAGTCAAATCTTTCACTTGCATGAGACGAGTGTTATGTGGACTAAATTTAGTTTACTTCGTCTAGCTATTACCAGCCTTCATCTCTTTGCCCTGTGTTCTTGCAAGAGCTTGTGAATGAAGCGATCGCGCCCGCTGACCTGCTGGAGGAACGTTCGTTCTGTTGCGTAGTTGAGAAAGCGGGCATAGTTCCAGAAAATGAAGTTCTACTTGAATGGGTTGATGAGTGTGAGTCGCTGTTCCACAAGCAAACCATCTTGCATATCCTCTGAATAGAAAACCTCGGCATCAGTGAATAAAGCACTGGCAATAATCAAGCCATCCCAAAAAGAAAAGTGATAGCGCGATCGTAAGTCAGAGGCTTTGATTAGAATTTCAATATTTGGAGCAACAACCGCACAACGAGCCTCAAAGGTTTGAATGAGCAGCTTAATTTGTGCTTCAGTAAAAGCGGCTTTCTTTAGAGCATTGGCGCAAACTTCGTTAATAACTTGTGTGCTAACAATAATATTTTCTGAATCGGTCAAAGTTTGTGCAATGCTGCGCTTTCTTTCGCTTTCTTGAGTCGTTGATGATTGATTCTCTAGAAGATAATACAACCAGATGTTTGAGTCTAAAAAGCATCGTTGTTGGGTCATCATCGATCGTGACTTTCATCTCTTGTGAGAAAGCGATCGACCTTAACCGGATTTTTTGCTAGTTCATCCATGAAGTCGGGTCGTGAGGTTTGTTTTGTAGATTGCTTGACTACAATAATCTTGACAGTGTTTGCTCCCACGATTTCTTGTTTGTATTCATCGGGGATTACGATTTCACCATTTTCAACTTTTGCTTGAAACTCTACTGTGATCATGACAATTCTCCAACGTGCATCACCCCATTCTACTGCTTTCAATCCTCATCCCTTTGCCAGGTGTTCTTGCAACAGTTTGTGAACGAAGCGATAGCGCCCACCGACTCGCTGGAGAAACATTCGTTCTGTGGCGTAGTTGAGAAAGCGGGCAAAGTTCCAGGGGATGGCGTGGCTGCGAAAGAGGACGAGACGAAGTGAGAAGTGTTGAATGCAGGCTTGTCCGCCAATCCATTGGAAGCTAAACCAAACTAAAATTTGCAATAGCAAAGCAATATTGTTCAATTCAGTAATACTGGATTTGTATGTTTGCAGTAGTAACGTTTGGATAAAGGCAGCAATGACTACCGCGAGGGCGACACATAGAGCTACGTTATTAATTGACCTCGAAATACCTTGGTTTGGACGATTTGGACGAATTCGACTTTCAACGTCTACTTGTAGGCTGTCAATCAACACTCTAATTAACATTTCAACTAAAGCTGCAATCATCCCGAAAGATAAGCCAGCAATCAGCACAACAATCAAGGCAAAGAATAGCACCTTAAGCAGTGGACCACTTAGCGCACCACTCAATACGGCACTCAACATAGAAATTAGCCCAAAAGACAATCCAAAAATTAAACCAATTCTCATTCCATCAATTAGATAAGACGATATATTCCTAGTAGCTCTCTTTATTGCCGCTTGTGTGAAACAAATTTGTAGCTTTTCGACAGTATTTATATTTTTTAATCCAGAAATCAGTCCACTAACTGAGCCAAGAATTAAGCCAATTACTAGTAAATCCAGCAGACTGGCTCTGCTCATAGATCCAAAAACTATTGCACCGATGAGTCCAAAAACTATTGCACTGATTAGCCCAGAAATTAGACTAAATACCAGTCGATAGAAACACTGCTGGCGATTCTTTATCAACCAAGCGGGTTGCATTCTTTCAATCAAAAACTCGCTTTCTGACTCACTTTGTAACTGTCTCGCTAAGTTCACTAACCATCGACGAGTTTGCTTTGCAGGAGGCTCTTTCTCGATGTTGTACATTCGACTGTTAATTGATCTGTGCAGCATCTTCTCGACATAGGCATCTAGCAAAAAATCAAGCCGTTCTTGAGTAGACCGCAACGCCTGCCAGCGCTCTGCAAGCTCTTCTCGGTAAGCGACCAGAGTAATGCTTAACAGCAATGGTTGACGCACCAGCGATCGCAACTCTGCATCTGCGCCCAACACCTGCCACAAGTTGAGTCGATTCACCTCACTCAAATATTGCTCAATCTGCGCGTCAGACAACTCTTGCAGATAAATTGCGCCATTGAGGTCTAGCTTTTGAGGATAGAGTTCATATTCCTCGCGCCGACTGCACACGACGATCGCTTCCGGCTTGCCCTCCCCTGTCAAAAACTGATTGATCGCCCTCACACAGGCAGGCTGAAGATCCGATCGCACTTCATCCAATCCATCCAATAACGGTAAAAGCTTCTGATCCTCCAGCCACTTGGCGCTAATTTTGGAGCCGATGCCTTTTGTGGTGAGTTCTACGATCGTCCAATCTTTCAAACTTAGGCGCGGATCTTTCCAAGACGACAAATTGAGCAAAATCGGCATCGGGGCGCTGGGATCATCCAATGCTTTTTTGACCAGTGATTGCGCCAGTTCTAAAAGCGTCGTTGTTTTACCCGCACCAGGTTTTCCCAAAATCAACAGCTTGCCTTGAATGTCGGCGCGATCGAAGACGCTCAAAATTTCGGTGTCTGGCGCGATCGCTTCTGTGATCTGTCCGCTTTTGACCTCCATATCCCAAAGCCGCCGCACTTGATCAAGATCGATCTCCTTGCCCAGGTTGATCAAGATTTGATTGTGCAGCGAAGTCGCTAATCGTCCTAAAATTTCTTTTTCAAAAGCTTTCAGCCATTTCACTTCGCGATCGGGACGTTTTCTCGATCGTTGATCTCCGATGTAAACATTTCCTGTGAGATGCTCGATCGGAATTTGATCACGTCCATCATTTTTGTATTCTCGTGACATCTACGATCCACCAATTCGGGTATTGTCACCGTCGATCTTGTCGATATTAATTTGATCCCGACCGTAGTTGATGTATTCCCGATTATCAACTGTTTGATTGTTGTTAATTTGTTGAGCAATCTGACGGATCTCAGTCGCAAAGGCTTGATCCTCATCCATTTCGAGGTCAAGATATTTGGTGAACTTTGTCAGCGATTCTTCAGTTCCTTGCTGCTCGATTTCAGCGATCGCTACTTCCGCCCGTTGATTTCCCGCAAACTTCGACTTGATAAAATCTCGGAGCTTCTTCACACCCTCCATTCCGCCGCCGATCGACTTTTTAGCGATTTCTCCCGCACCAGATTTAATGAATTCGTTAAACGCGAGGGCAGCGATCGTCACAGCAGTGATAGGTTCAGGCATGGGTCAAAAATTCTCTACGCTGACTCTTTTATAGCCGACGATCGAGATGTTGTCTGAAAGCCCTAAATTGACGTGAATTCGATGAAGCTTTTCGCTTCGTTCTGAGCGGCTTCTGCCCCCTAAATCCCCCAAATTGGGGGACTTCAAGCCAAGCCTTCCAGTTCAAAGTCCCCCAGAATGGGGGATTTAGGGGGCTTTCCGAATCCACAATCGGAGCAAACCATGCCTATCGAACTTATTGAACTGCCGTTAAATTGAGAGGTGACGATCGGTTCGCCGACTCGTCCAATATTGCCAAAAAAAAGGAGGCAAGATTGCCCCCTCTAGTTTTGAACCCACATGAATGAAAAATAGATTGCGTATAAGTTTTGCTTAGTAAGCCAAGCCCATACTGCGCGTCGTTTCGGCACCCAGGTAGACCCGGATGCTCAAAAAGTCGGTAGGACAAGCAGTTTCGCACCGCTTGCAGCCTACACAATCTTCCGTTCTGGGAGAAGATGCGATCTGCCCTGCTCTACACCCGTCCCAAGGAACCATCTCCAGAACATCGGTAGGGCAAGCGCGGACGCATTGAGTACACCCAATGCAGGTGTCGTAGATTTTGACTGTATGAGACATATTTATGAATGGCTCCAGATTCGTGCTTGTTGCTGTGGCAACGTCTGCAATTCTGCGATCGAACGGTGCAAAACACCGCCAAACCTCAGAATCATTGCTTAGTGTACTTCACAGCGTAGCCGCACTCTTTTAAGCAGTTGCAAAACTTTAAACTCCGTAATCTGGAGGGTCACGCTAGTTTTTAGAGCTGACCTCTGAGAGTGATTTTTTTACCCACTCAATATTATCCACAATCATTGAACATATTGGCTTGTCACTTTCAAGCTTGCAGAGTTCTGCTGATTTCTGGTAATCACTAATCGCCAGTCTGTAGTTTTTCTGCGCTTCAGCAGGATTTCGATCTTCTGCTGAACCTCCGAGGTGGTTGTATACTTGCCCTCGATCGTCGTACAAACCTACCAACGACAAAGAAGAGTTTTTATCTTTTCCACTCGAAACGATTTTTATCGCTTCTGTGAAATCTGCGATCGCGCCCTCACGATCGCCTGACTGCGATCGAATCCAACCTCGGTTAAAGTGAGCTAAAGCGTTATTGGGATCTTTGTAGATTCGTATATCTTCTTCTATCGTGGTGAACGGTATACCTTGCATTGAAAGAAGTACAATTCTCAGCCCGCCTACGATCGCTACAAAAACAATGCTTGAACTCACCAAATAGAGAATGACAGCTTTTTTGCGGGATTTGTGGATAGTCATCAGTGATACGGGAGAAAGATTTGCTCGGTCTGAACTCTAGATCACCTGAGTTGCTGAACTTGAGCGATCGTCAGTCCTGTTTTCTGGGCGATCGTTTCTGTATCTAGAAGATCAAGGAGCGATCGGGCAATTTCCAGACGCTCTTCTTGTCGCCCTTCTTGTCGTCCTTCTTGTCGCCCGTCCTGTTTGGCTTTGAGGATGGCATTGCGGTTGTCATGCAAAACCATTTGTCGATTCTCCAGCACTTCTAACTCCTTACGGCTCAATCTGCTCTGCTTTGCCACCGTGAAGGCATGGTCGATCGCTGCCACTTCTCTCATTTTGGCTGGCACCGATTCTAACTGGTTCGCAGACTTCAAGAAATATAGCCATTTGTCTACCAGAGTTTCGAGATCATCTAGCGTCTTGTTAAACTTTGGTAGCTCGACAAACACCAATTCAATATCATCGCTGTAGTCTGTCAGGTCGTCTTTTTCTTTGAGTCGATAGCGAGATAGGACACGATCGTTGCCCGGAAACATCTCAAAGTCCGTAATCGTCAGAGCGATGACTGGGTTGAGCAGTGTGTAATCTTCTCCAACCCCTAACTGAATCGAGAAAGCTTTGGCAGCGTTGTATAAGATTCTTTTCTCAAACCCCAACACATTCAAGACCTGCATCTCAATGATCACGGTTGTGCCGTCAAAGAGCGTTGCTTTAACATCCAAATATGAATCCTTGATTCCCTTAATTCGAGGAGCTTGATAGGGATCGAGAATAATGAGATCTCGAATCATGTCTTGCTCGTCGTAAACAAGGGCGTTGAGAAAACTGATCAAGATGTCTTTGCTTTGCTTGGAGCCAAAGATTTTCTTGAAGGCAAAATCAGTTTTAGGGTTGATGAAGACGCTCGGCATCGACTGTCTTGTGTAGTGATTTAATTCGATCGGATCTCAAGTCTTTTGACGCATTTTTAAAGTCCCAATTTTTCTAAAACAGGACGCGTTGAAACGATATGACGATCGAGGCCCAACTCATTCGGACTGACACCGAGCGCCAAGGCCACGAGTTGAGGCAAATGCAGCACAGGTAATCCAAGTTTTTGACCAATCACCTTTTCAACTTCGGGCTGTCGAGAGTCGAGATTCAAATGGCAAAGCGGACACGGTGTGACCATGCAATCTGCCCCGGCAGCGATCGCTTCTTGAATATGCATTCCTGCCATTTTAAAGGATTGTTCAGGGGCATAACTGGAAAGCGGCCATCCGCAGCACTGAGTCCGACCGCGATAATAAATTGGGGTTGCGCCCACAGTTCGGAAAACATTCTCCATCGACTCTGGTTTGAACGGATCGTCATAGCGAATGTGGTCTTGTCCGCGCAATAAATAGCAGCCGTAGAATGCAGCACAGTTTAAGTTAGAAAGTTTGCGAGTCACTTGCTCGGCGATCGCTTCCAGCCCATAATCTGCCACAAGCGCCCACAGCAGATGCTTAACGTCGGTCGAACCTTTGTAGGGTGAACAGCCCTCTTTTGTGAGAAATCCATTCACTTGTTCGAGATAAGCAGGATCATTGGCTTGAGCGTCTTTTAACCGCTCATCAACGTGACCGATGACTCCCTGACAGGTGCTGCAATGGGTCAGCAAAGGCAGATTTAATTGCTCGGCTAAGGCAATATTGCGGGCGTTTACGGTGTCTTCGAGCAGTTGAGAATCTTCTTTAAAGGTGCCAGACCCGCAGCAAGAAGCTTTTTTAAGCTCAACTAGCTCGATTCCCAAAGTTCGAGTCAAGGCTTTTGTCGATTGGTCAAGCTCCCGGCAAGCTCCTTGAGCAACACAACCGGGAAAATAGGCGTATTTGAGCGTAGACGATCGCATAGTTTAAGATCAAAAAGAAACAGTACAGGTCTTAAAGCAAAAACTAAGTCGCTCAAAACTTGTCATTCAAATCTATCATCGCTGATCTTCAGGGCTGGGAGAATTTTTTCACCGTTCAAGATCGAGCCGAAGATTTGCGGGTTTTATAGAGAACCCGATCGGAAACTGACTGACGATTCGCTTTGCAAAGATCTTAAGGATCGCGCTTTCAGATAAGATGTGAAAATGCTCAAAATTATGTCGTCCCTAAAGCACGTGTGACACGTCTCAATGGCTGACATGACGGAGGGAGAACCACATTAGAACTTAGTGAAAACGGTTGCGGCAGCAACGAGTGAGGAAGACTATGAGCGCAAATGAGATTTTCGAGAAAGTTCAAAAAATCGTCGCCGATCAATTGGGTGTAGAAACCAGTGCAGTGGTTCCTCAAGCCAGTTTTCAAAATGATCTGGGTGCAGACTCGCTAGATACGGTCGAGTTGGTGATGGCGCTAGAAGAGGAGTTTGAGATCGAAATTCCTGACGAAGCCGCAGAAGAAATTTTGACGGTGCAATCGGCTGTAGACTACATCAACAATAAAGTCACCGCCTCCGCTTAACAGAAATTTGAGTGTTAACGGTTGAGTGATGAACTGCCCCTCTCCCTCAACTGTCAACATTCGGAGTTCAAATCTTTTCTAATTTTGGGTGTTGAAACCCTTTGAATCGACATCATGACAAATCTTGTAAGTAAGCGCGTTGTTATCACAGGTCTGGGCGCAATAACTCCCATCGGCAACACCCCAACTGACTATTGGGATGGGCTAATGAGAGGGCAAAATGGCATCGCACCGATTACGCTGTTTGACGCTTCTCGCCACGGTTGCCGAATTGCAGGCGAGGTCAAAGGCTTTGACCCTCACGAGTATATGGAGCGCAAAGAAGCCAAACGCATGGATCGGTTCGCTCAACTTGCTGTGGCAGCTAGTAAGCAGGCGCTTGCAGATGCTCAGTTTGTTATCAATGACCTGAATGCAGAACAGGTGGGCGTAATGATCGGCACGGGCATTGGTGGGCTGAAAGTGCTGGAAGATCAGCAGGAAATTAACCTCATTAAGGGGCCCGATCGCTGTAGCCCCTTCATGATTCCGATGATGATCGCCAATATGGCGGCAGGGCTGACCGCCATTCACACTGGGGCAAAAGGCCCTAACTCGTGTGCGGTGACGGCCTGTGCAGCCGGGTCAAATGCGATCGGAGATGCCTTTCGTCTAGTGCAGCGCGGCTATGCCCAAGCAATGATCTGCGGCGGCACCGAAGCAGCCGTCACGTCCCTATCAGTGGCCGGGTTCGTCGCGTGTAAGGCGATGTCTAGCCGCAATGATGATCCAGCTCACGCCAGCCGACCCTTTGATAAAAGCCGCGATGGTTTTGTCTTAGGCGAAGGTGCCGGAGTTTTGATTCTTGAGGAGTTGGAACATGCGCTAAGTCGAGGAGCCAAAATCTATGCGGAGATAGTCGGCTATGGCATGACCTGCGATGCCTATCACATCACGTCTCCCGTTCCAGGCGGAGAAGGCGCAGCAAGGGCAATTCAGCTTGCGCTCAAAGATGGAGGCTTGGCTCCTGAACAGGTTAGCTACATCAACGCTCACGGCACCAGCACGCCGATGAATGATTCGACCGAGACTGCCGCCATGAAAAAGGCGCTAGGTGAACACGCTTACAAGATTGCGGTGAGTTCGACCAAATCGATGACGGGGCATCTGCTGGGGGGATCGGGTGGCATTGAGGGTGTTGCGGCGGTGATGTCGATCGCTCACGACAAAGTTCCGCCCACCATCAACTTAGAAAACCCCGACCCCGACTGCGACTTAGATTATGTGCCCCACCATAGCCGCGAAATGCCTGTAGAGGTAGCGTTATCTAACTCCTTCGGGTTTGGTGGCCACAATGTGACGTTAGCGTTTAGAAAATACGTTAAGTAATGCTTGTGTTATGCCCGCTTGTCTGAAATTATTAAGAAGTTGTTAGAAGTCGGCAGCTTCTAATAACTTTTACTGATAGGTACAATTGCTTACCCTCGTTCATAATAGAGAGTAGGTGATCCCCTGTCAGGAAACGGTGCCACCTGAACTTTTTCTGCCTGTCATTCCTGCCCAGCCATAAACCGTCCTTCATTACACACACAAGATCATGGTCGTTGCAGCCCAATCACTCGAAGAACTTTGTATTAATGCGATTCGCTTTTTGGCGATCGATGGGGTTGAAAAAGCAAAATCAGGACACCCTGGCTTGCCAATGGGTGCGGCTCCGATGTCTTTTGTCCTATGGGACAAATTCATGCGGTTCAACCCTAAAAATCCTTTCTGGTATAACCGCGATCGGTTCGTTTTGTCGGCGGGTCATGGCTCGATGCTTCAATATGCCCTGCTTTATTTGACAGGCTACGATAGCGTCAGTTTAGATGACATTAAACAATTTCGTCAGTGGGGGTCAAAGACTCCGGGGCACCCCGAAAACTTTGAAACAGCCGGGGTTGAAGTGACCACAGGACCCCTCGGTCAGGGGATTTGTAACGGGGTCGGCTTGGCGATGGCAGAAGCGCACATGGCGGCGACTTTTAACAAACCGGATGCGACGATCGTCGATCACCACACTTATGTAATTTTGGGTGACGGCTGCAACATGGAAGGCGTTTCGGGTGAAGCCTGTTCACTAGCGGGTCACTTAGGGTTGGGCAAACTGATCGCCCTTTATGACGACAACCACATTTCAATTGATGGTGATACTGCGGTTTCATTCACCGAAGATGTTGGAATGCGCTTTGAGGCTTATGGCTGGCACGTTCAGGCGGTTCCCGATGGCGACACGAATTTAGATGCGATTCAAGCGGCGATCGAGGCAGCAAAAGCCGTCACCGACAAGCCTTCTCTAATTAAAGTTAGAACCACGATCGGCTACGGTTCTCCCAACAAGCAAAATACGGGAGGCGTTCACGGGGCTGCATTAGGTGGCGAGGAAGTTGCCGCCACCCGTCAAAACCTAGGTTGGGATTATCCCCCGTTTGAAGTGCCTGAAGATGCGCTCAATCACTGGCGTAAAGCCATCGATCGCGGTGCAAAACTCGAATCTGATTGGAACGGAGCGCTAGACACCTACAAGTCAAAATATCCCGCAGAAGCGGCTGAGTTTGAGCGTCGTTTGAGTGGCAAACTCCCCGAAGGTTGGGTGAGTGCGCTGCCGACCTACACCCCCGCAGACAAAGCGCTGGCGACTCGTCAAACCTCTGAGAAGACTTTAAACGCTCTGGCTCAAGCGATTCCTGAACTGATTGGCGGTTCGGCTGACTTGACCCACTCTAACTTGACCTTGCTAAAAGGCTTCCCCGACTTCCAGAAGGGCAGCTATGCAGGGCGCAACTTGCGTTTTGGAGTTCGTGAACACGGGATGGGCGCAATTTGTAACGGCATTGCGCTATCGGGTTCGGGTTTGATTCCCTACTGCGCGACCTTTTTAGTATTTGCAGACTATATGCGGGCGGCGATTCGTCTCTCGGCATTGTCGCAAGCAGGCGTGATTTACGTCATGACCCACGACTCGATCGCGCTTGGCGAAGACGGCCCGACTCACCAACCTGTGGAAACGATCGCGTCTCTCCGTGCCATTCCTAACCTGTTGGTCTTCCGTCCGGCAGATGGGAACGAGACTTCTGGCGCTTACAAGATTGCGATCGAGCGTCGCAATCAGCCTTCGCTGTTGGCAATGACTCGTCAAGCGCTGCCTAACCTCGAAGGAAGCTCGTTTGAAGGCGTGGCTCGTGGGGCTTACATTCTGTCTGGTAGCGATGACTTGCCCGAAATCATTTTGATCGGCACGGGCAGCGAAGTCAGCCTTTGCGTCCAAGCTGCCGAGAAGCTGCGGGCAGACGGTCGTAAAGTTCGCGTCGTCTCAATGCCGTGCTGGGAACTGTTTGAAGAGCAAGACGAGCATTACAAAAATGCCGTATTGCCCAAAGCAGATCAAAAGCGGTTGGTGGTTGAAGCGGCTTCTAGCTTTGGCTGGCACAAATATTCGGGCAGCGAAGGTGCGATCGTCAGCATCGATCGTTTTGGGGTCTCGGCACCTGGCAACATTGCCATGGAGAAGTTTGGCTTCACGGTTGATAACGTCGTCGCTGAAGCCAAGAAAGTGCTTGGCTAATCAATGACTGTGATCTTTGAGTGATCTGAAATGGCTCCTTAAAAGGAGCCTTTTTTTAACGTCAGTTCGACAGAAGTGGTTCGCTCCGGTTGTGAATTCGGGAAGCCCCCTAAATCCCCCAAAATTGGGGGACTTTGAACCGGAAATTTTGACTTGAAGTCCCCCAAATTGGGGGATTTAGGGGGCAGAAGCCGATGACAACGAAGCGAAAAAACTCGTCGAACTGACGTTTTTTAAGGGTTATTCTGGTCGAAACTGATACGTGACGGTGACTCAAAGTTAGCCTTCTGACCTATGGCGATCGTTCTAATTTTTGCTTCATTTCTATTCGCGATCGCAATTCTCTACCTCAGAGAGAATCAGTTTAGGCTGGCTTTTATCAAAGCGTGTATTATTCACGGCTGTTTGATTATTTTCTCAACAGAGCTTTTGAGCCTGACCCGATCGCTTGATTTTACTCATGTTGCTTCGTTCTGGCTGATCACTTCTCTAGTGAATTTTTCAGTTCTGTGGAACTGTTATCGCAAATTACCCGCTAATAGAACTTTTAAGCTTAAGTCTAATTTTGAAACCCTTGATCGGGCGAGTCAAATCTCGATTGCTGTAACAATCGCAGTGCTGTTAATTAGTTTAATAACGGCTTTAATCGCGCCTCCAAATAATTGGGACTCGATGACTTATCACATGCCGCGCGTAATGCATTGGATTCAAAATCGAACGGTTGCCCATTATCCAACTCATAGTTTACGTCAAATTTCTTTTCCTCCGGGTGCAGCCTATATCGTCACACATCTACAAATTCTTGCGGGTGGCGATCGCTTTGCAAATTGTGTTCAGTGGCTATCATTTGTTGGCAGCATTTTTGGTATTTCGCTGCTTACCAAAAAGCTGGTTGGTGAGCAAGCACAGTGGATTAGTTTAGTCCTTTGTGCCAGCATTCCAATGGCGATCGCTCAATCGACAACGACTCAGACGGATTTAGTGACGAGTTTTTGGCTGGTTTGCTTTACCTACTTTTTGTTTGCGTCACCAGATTTTAAATCTAATCTTTTTTGGATGATCGGCTCACTTGGTTTGGCTTTAGTGACAAAACCAACCGCAATTATTTTTGGAATTCCTTTATTTGTAGTGTTTGGGTTTCTTACCTTTAGAAGGAGTTTTATACAAAATTCCAGCGTAATCAAATCTTGTTTGAATACGGTTAAAGTTTGCTCGATCGTAGGACTTGGCAGCTTAACTTTTCCAATTTGGAGCTGGTTAAGAAATGCTCAAACTCTGAATCAATTTCTTGGCACCGACATGGGAACTAGAAGTGAAGTTAATAGTCTGCCTGAGCTAATCTCAATCTTTCTGAAAAATCTATCGCTTAATTTAACGCTGCCCGGACTTAGACAATTCATCACATTGATCCATGAGTATTTTCTGAAGGTTGATGTTAACAAGCCTGCTTTAACACTTGGCAATCCCGTTGTCGCTTTTAGCACTATAAGGACTTCGCCTCTGAATTTACTATTTCCGATGGAAGATTCAGTTGCGAATCCAATCCATCTGATTTTGGGAGTGGTAGCAGTCTCTTATCTATGGAGTTCGTACTTTCGCCGAGCTGATCAGAAGTTGAGATTACTCCTTTTGTCAGGAGCGATCGCGACTGGTTATTTGTTGTATTGCTATTTATTAAAGTGGCAACCTTGGGGAAATCGATTGCTTCTGCCTCTATTTATATTACAAACCCCGATTATTAGTTATTATTTAGCGGATTGTCTCAAAATAAGAAGTAATTTGTCTGTTAAGCTGACGAGTCTGATTGGAGTTGTGGCAATTTTATATGCCTTAACTCCAATTAGGCACCCTCTAGTTCCCTTGCCAAATTGGTCACCTTATTTAGCACAGGGACAGTCGGAATCAATCTTGTGGTTACCACGTCAACAAATTTATTTCGGTGGCTCTCTTAAATATTTAGAGATTACTGATCGCAAAATTGTGGACACTGTGATCGATCGAGATCACTGCCACACGATCGGGCTGATTTCTGGCGAGGATGATTGGGAATATCCGCTTTGGGTATTGTTCAATGAAAAAACATCAGGAAATTTCCGCCTCAAACACGTAGATGTAAAAAACGAGTCTGCCAAGTTAGAACCAGAATTTCCCGACTCAGAGCTTTGCGCGATCGTCTCCACAAAAGGACATATACAGTCGATTCCTTAAAAGCGATTAAATAAACTGTTTGTATTGATACTGTTTGATATGCAATACTAAAATTATTAATATTCTTAATAGCCGACCCTGTGAAGCCGATAAAAGCCAACCAATTTCAAGACACAACGCCTCAACTCAATGCAAAAAGTGCCGCCCAAGAGCCATTCATGCCAATGCTGCGGGAGTTAGCTCAGACTTATCAGGCATTTTGTGCATACGATGAAGCCCACATTCGCGAATTGGGACTGACACCGCCGCAATTTGACGTGATTGCGACGCTCGGCAACACATCGGGAATGTTTATGAATCAACTGGCAGAAAAAACGCTGGTTACTAAAGGCACCTTAACGGGGATTGTCGATCGCTTAGAGCAAAAAGGCTTAGTCCGACGTGAAGTGCCGCCTAAAAATCGTCGATGCTTTTTGATCGTCTTAACGTCAGAAGGTGAGCAGGTGTTTGAAGACGTGTTTCCTGCACACATTGCTTATTTAAAAGAGCGATTTGATCAACTTGATCCGCAAGAATTGTCACAGATTAAATCGGCTCTGCAACGGTTGCGAGAAATTCTTTAGATTCGTTGCGCTGGATTGCCAAAAATCTGTCTCAGAATGCCGATCTACCGCTACAGTGAAAGCGTATCTTGACCAAAGCGATCGGAGACAAAGCGTGGACTCAATTTTAGAGCGGGCAAACGAGTTAAAGCAGGCATTGACAGATTTTGTCTTAGACGCTGAGGGAGACTTGGCGACGGCTCTAGAAACCTACACCGCCGAACAACTAGCGCGATCTCAGCAAAAAGACCGCAAACAGCAGGATCTAGCAGTCGATGCTTTTCTGAGTGCCGGACAGGTGGGCGATAAAACGCCGCTGGATTTATTTATTGAGAGCGAATCGGGGTTATCTGAGCACGATCGACAACTCCTTTCAGATTGGAAACGCGCTTTCACAGGACTGTTTGCGATTCAACAAATTTTGCCTGACGGATTTGAGTTGATGAATTGGCTGACGACCAAAACCTACATCGTTAAGCCTAACAATTCAGCAACGCTAGAAGAAATGGCGCGGCTAAAAGTGGGAGAAATTTTGCTAACGCGAATTGCACCCGTTGATGATTACTGGACATTCTTCAGTCCTCACATCCAAATGGGTAACTTAGGCAAGCCAAAATTAGCGGTCGCGATCGGAAACTTTAAACAGAACCACAAATCAGATTTGTATGGCGACGCACCAGAGTTGTTAGAGGAAGCCTGGAAATCGGTCGATCGCTATCATCAAGACTTTCTAGACTTTTTCGGCAGCGATGAAATGACTCTTCCGGGCTATCAACTCAGCAAAAAAATTCCCGAATTTCAAGAGTTTTTAACCCAGCGCCGTCTAGATGAAGCCGGAATCGACGGGTCTAAATCCCTATCAGAGATGGCGCAAGACGCAGGAATGAGCGACGAAGAATTGGGAGACGTTGCCGAAGCAATGGGGATGGATGCTCAAACAGCAACGAAAATGCTAGAAAACAAAGATGCTGTCAAAATGGCAGCCCCTCAAATCGATATTCCATCTGACCTTAAAAAAGCAGAACAGGTGACAGTGTTAGCGCACCCGCGTTGGGGGCAGATGTTTTTGACCACCCACACTCAATTCATCAATCTGCTGCAAACCGATGACTGGCAAAACGTTAAAGGCGCAGACAAGCTGATTCGTAACTATCTAGAAGCGCCAGAAATTAACGCCTTTGTTTGGCATCGTTTAGCCCAGCAATATCCCGTTCAGCTAGAAAAAGTTTTGCAAGGATTTTTGCAGCGTCCTGAGTTTGATTTGAAAGCTGATCTTGACTCACTGCTGCGATCGCACCATAAACCGTTAGAGCCAGAACTTCCTGAAATCGCGAGTGTGCCCATTCACCTGCACGATCTCTTTCAAGAAGCCCTGGCAGAGGTGACCAAATCGCAACCCAAAAAGAGCGAAAAGAAAGGCACGAAAGGATTTCAACGCGCTTGATCGAGCGTTCTGACCGTTAAAACCTGGGGTGGCGTAGAGTCGGGCGGATAGATCAAATCAACCGCTACAAGTCGTTGCTCTCCGGGTTTCATCGTCAGGGTGATTAAGGGTTCGCCTTGCTGACCGCGACGCAGCACCAGATGTACAAATCGCGTTTGCGGCAACCCGGCATCATCGTTATAGCGAATTCTGACCGTTCCTCTAAAGAAGACTTGACGAGCAGGTGGCTCAAAAAATCGCAGTCCTTGTTTTGTGTCTTCTCGCTTCAGTGGGTTTTCTAGGGCGATCGTCACTACCTGATTTTGGTTGGTAAAATTTCGCAACGGCATCGACAAGTTATATTCGATCCCGTAGTTTCCGTGAGCTTCATAAGCCGTGTCGGGGTAACGCTTGAGTAGTTTAGCGTTTTGATTTTGTCCCGTGCCCATCGTGCCCCGATAAAGCAAACTTAGCCCATAAGAAAATGCTTGACCCGGTTGAGGAATGGCGAGGCGATCGTTGCCCACATCGACCAATCGTCCTGACCACTGAGAACCCTGCGCGACTCCGGCAACTCGCCCATAGGCAAACGCTTCATTAGATTGAGTGATGGGCGTAGCCGCTTTGTCGCGAGGTTGCGCTAAGTCGCCTTGATCCAGCAAAGTTTGCCATTCTTCTAGCGTAGGCTCCCGTTCGCTGCCATCTGGGTTTGGTTTAGCAAACATTCCTAAGCTGGCAACGTAGACTTTGCCAGTGCTGTGAAGGCGCATCAGCGTCGATCGACCATTCAGCGGCGGCGTTAAAGTCTTCACTGGAATCGGGAGATTCATCAACAATCGGCTTTCGCCAGGCGGAATCACAATCTGAGGCGGAAAGAGCGATTGACGCTGCCCTCTCAACACTTCGCCAACTGCCCGACCGCCCGGCCCAGCAAACACCTTTCCCGTAGCGTTATCGAGATAAGAGGGCAGATCCACAAAGGGAGCATCGGGCTGGCTGACATAACTAGCGGCGTTCAAAATGTCTAAAGTGACCGCCGTTTGACCAGGATTGTGGACGATCACACCCAGATAGAGCGTTCTTAAATCTTGTGGGGTTAAAGCTTTAGCAATGTGATGGGCAAAGAGATCAAAGCGTCCTTCAAAGGCTTGATTGAGATGAGCAGCAGGCACTCGCTTGCCCGTTGGGGGAAAGGTTGAAAGCAGAATCCCTTCTGTCTGCACCACTTCGGGACTGTTGCTATTAAAGACCAAAACTGAATCAAGTTGACCTGGGAGCGATCGCACTTCTTGAGGCTTGATAATTTCTTGAGGAGGCAGAATCGGAGTTGCTTGCGCCAAAGTCAAAATCGGTAAAAATGACAACATTATCGAGCGTAGGATCATTAAATTTGTGAGAGGGTCTGATCATATCCCTTGTTGAGACGGGTTTTGCGAGTTCTTAGTTTCGGTGATGTTGGTGAATTTGCTAGCCAGCAGATCAGGTTAATCATGCGATTATGCCACTGCTCAGGTATTTATCAAAACTTCACGCTTAACTGTCACACTTGTGCCGGAGCTTTATCTGAATTGAGTGATGTTTGAACCATAGCGTTTCTGATCTACTCATGTTCAAGATACTGATTGGCATTTCTGTCTCGATCGCATCCGGGCTTTTCATCACACAAATCGCGGCATTTTCTAACACCTCTCGACTCGGATTCATCGTGATCACGGTTGCACCCGTCAAAAGCCTGTCCATTCCTCACACCTTGGCGAAATGATTCAGACAATCATACCGAGTTTGGGTGAGAGCATTCGTAGACGGTGAGGCAGAATTGGGAGATTTGTTGTTGAAACAACCATGAGTTAGAGGATGTTGCGTCTCAAAGCGGCAGTAACAGACGAGAGGAACTGGATACGATTATTCTTACATATTGGTAATAGTTGAGACTAAGTGGGAAACATAACATAGTCACCAAACTTTTGAGCCACATAAGACAAGGCAATATGTTGAAATTTCTGCGTCTAGCTATCTCTACACTTCTTCCTATCGGTATCGTGTCTTTTGCCTCGCCAAGTCTTGCTGAAGGGCACTTCCTAATTTTTGGTGGACGAGGACACAACGTCTTCTTAGGCTGCATCACCTGTGGCGAATATGATCAAGGCTCCATAAACAATCAGTTCAACGACGAAGGAAGCCAGTTTGGGAAAAGAAGCATTTTTAATCAGTTCAGTGATTATGGTTCCCAATTTTCAGACTACAGTGCTTGCAATCCCAGAGCCAACTATCCACCGATTGTAGTAGACGAAGATGGTATTTTTTATGGGTATCTCAATGTAAATTCGCGTCGTTACTCCATTTCAATTCCCCAGCTTTCTGGTTTCACAGCAGGAGTTTGCAGGTAGAAATAAGCTAACTATGGACATCAACAAGTACTATGCGATTCTTGAGGTTCAACCAAATGCATCGCTTGAAGAGGTAAAGCAAAGTTATAAGGAATTGGCACAAGTTTGGCACCCGGATCGCTATTCCTATAACGTTCGGCTACAACAAAAAGCTCAAGCGAAATTCAAGGAAATTAATGAGGCTCACGAGCAACTTGTCAAGTTTTATGAAACTAACACTACCCATCAGGCTAAAGCTCAATCTGCCCAAGTTAAAAATCCAAGGACATCAGATGAGGAATTCATTGTTGAACTCGATAATCACGTAAAAAATTCTAACAATTCCACTTCTGATCCCTCATCTGAAGCCTCAGTGTGGTTAGGCCTACTAGTTTTTTGGGTGCTATTCATACTGGCAATCAAGTTTCCCATTTTGATCGTAGTAGCCATTTACTTGGGTGTTTACTTCTTCAACCAAGCTGAAAACAAGAAGTAAGCTTTTCTTTCCTGAGTTCCCAACTCCAAAAACTCTTGAGGTTTCTGTCGCAGTTTCTAAAGTGAGTCTGAGAGCTTCACAACATGAATCGCTCAACTCCTACGACTCAACTCTTCCCATTCGGACGCTGAACGATCGTTTCCATCACTCTGCGCCGATCGCTCCCATTGATGCCGACAAGCCTCACTCAACCTGCATCGGCAGCTTCAGACTATGGATGCTATATGCAGACTGGCTCAAAGCGAATCCTTGATTTAACCCGATCGGTCTGCGGGTTCAACGCTCAACAAGCCGCTAAAGACTACACAAAAGATACCGCTTATCTCAAAGCAGTCAGAAAGATGTTGCAGCAAAATCCTTATGGCAGCAGTTCGGTTAAAAATTTGGTTGAAGCGAACCCAGAGGTATTAACCAGTGCCGCTAGAGACTATTGTCAAGCTCGGCAAAGTGGAAAGTCTGACAACGAAATCATGGAAACCACTTACCGAAATGCAATGGATTCTACTGGAATGGCAATGGAGACTTATAGCCCTAGGAACCGCCGGGAAGCAGAACGGCTTCAGAAACAAATAGAAGTTGCTGTTATTCCCACTCAGCTTGCGATGTCACTGGCTTCACAACATTACTGTCCTCAAGTGAGCCGTCGATCGCTGCGGTGATTGTCCATTAGACCTCCTGCATGAATAAAATTCTCGATATAAGCTCTCTCAGATCTTGCTCCGTTTAGGTCGGCTTGTGCCCCCTAAATCCCCCATTCTGGGGGACTTTGAGAAGACTTGCGGTTTCAAAGTCCCCCAGAATGGGGGATTTAGGGGGCGTTCCCGGATTTGTGCAGGAGGTCTATGAGTCCCGTTTCACCTCACACTCTGTAGTAGGCTTAGAAACGGGAACTCTGGTGTGATATGACTCCTTCTCCAGCCCTTAATAAAGTGCCTCGTCGCAAAAATCTTTGGTTTGAGCGGGTGATGGCGATCGTGGCCACCGCCAATCTAGGACTCGTCGCCTTTGACCTGACCTATGTGCAATGGCGCGATTTTTGGTTTCGTCATGTGCCCGTCGTGACGCAGTGGTACGACCCGATTAAGGGCATCGAACCTCATCGTGACACGACGCAATATCTGCAAGCCGTCGATGCCTTAAAGCAAGAACTACAGCAGGGTGGATTGCAAAATCCGCAAGTGGCACAACGGCTGCAAGAGTTGCGCGATCGCAGCACCGAGATGATTGAAACTAACCCGTTTGCAGTGGCTAATAAGAGCGGCGCACTAGAGAAGATCAAAAATCGGATGCGAGATCAGATTTTTGGGCAACGCCGCAACGAATCAGCGCGTCAGGCGTTTAATCAGTTTTGGAGTGAAACCTATCTTCAGCAAAAGGGCGTTGATCGCGAACTGCAATTTTTCGATCGTGAGATCCGTCCCTTAATTGCCGTCAATTATTATCGAACGATCGGAGAGAATGGCGA
Source organism: Phormidesmis priestleyi ULC007 (assembly GCF_001895925.1). Classification (GTDB taxonomy): domain Bacteria; phylum Cyanobacteriota; class Cyanobacteriia; order Leptolyngbyales; family Leptolyngbyaceae; genus Phormidesmis_A; species Phormidesmis_A priestleyi_A. Next base: position 22,586 of record NZ_MPPI01000019.1, read on the forward strand.
ATTTACCGATTATTTTTGGCAACTCGATCTGCCGTTTGTCATCCTCTTTGGGCTGGAATTTTTAGCGCGAACGTTTTATATCAGTCGCAAATATAAGAGTCTGAGTTGGCTCGATGCCATGCTGTGGCGCTGGTATGACGTGTTTTTGCTCTTACCTTTCTGGCGTTGGCTGCGAACCATTCCGGTAGCAATGCGGTTAGAACAAGCCGGGTTTGTGAGCTGGGAGCGAGTTCGCGCTCAGACCAGTCAAGGGCTGATTTCTAACATTTCAGAAGAACTTGCAGAGGCGGTCGTGGTGCAGGTGATTGATCGAGTGCAGCGATCGATCGATCGGGGAGAATTTTCCCGATGGATGGCTCATACCAAGTCTCGCCCTTATCTTGATCTCAATCAGCGCGATGAGATTCAAGAACTCACAAGCCATGCGATCAAGATAACAGTTTACAAAGTGCTGCCTAGAATTAAGCCTGATTTAGAGGCGCTATTGCGGCACAACGTCGAAGCCATTCTCAATCAATCTCCGGCTTATCAAGGGCTAAAAGCGATGCCTCTGATCGGTGATTTGCCTCGACAAATCAATGAGCGGTTAGTTACTGATGTGACCGAAGGCGCTTATAGTGCGATCCTAACGGTGTTAGAAGATAAAGCGGGCGTAGAGTTGATCAATAAGTTGGTCAAAAATTTTGGTCAGGCGTTAATGAGTGAGATCGGAGATCAGCGATCGCTCCAAGAAGTGCAATCGTTGATCAGTGATTTGCTAGAGGAAGTCAAGGTCAACTATGTGCGCCGTTTGTCGAGTGAAGATGTTGAAGGAGTTTTAGAAGAAGCGAGACAGATTCGGCGGCTTGATAAACGGTAGGCGAGGGCAAATCAATTAGGATTGTGAATTGAATAATATTCGTTATTGGCAAAGTCAATGGGCACGGCAGTGCCATGCCCGTACGCAATGATTCACGATTCTTAGGGACTGATCATTCGCTCTGGGCGCACGATCGCGTCAAATTCTTCGCTTGTCAAATAGCCCAATGCAACACAACTCTCTCGCAGGGTTGTATTGTCCTGATAGGCTTTTTTGGCAACTTGAGCCGCCCGATCGTAGCCAATTTTTGGATTCAATGCCGTCACTAACATTAATGAGTCATTGAGAAAATAGTCAATGCGATCGCGATTCGGTTCAATGCCAACGACCATGTGATCAGTAAAAGAGCAACACGCATCAGAGAGCAACCGCATCGAATGTAAAAGATTGTGAATGAGAACGGGTTTAAATACGTTTAATTCAAAGTTTCCTTGACTTCCGGCAAACCCGATCGCAGCATCATTGCCCATGACTTGCACACACACCATCGTCATCGCCTCACACTGCGTTGGATTCACCTTTCCCGGCATGATTGAAGATCCAGGTTCATTAGCAGGAAGCGTTAATTCCCCCAATCCGCAGCGCGGGCCAGAACCCATCCAGCGCAAATCATTGGCAATTTTCATCAGCGCACAAGCCAGCGTTTTAAGTGCGCCACTGGTTGCCACGATCGCGTCATGGGCGGCTAATGCTGCAAATTTATTGGGCGCACTGACAAACGGTAGCCCCGTCAGGTTTGCGATCTCTGCGGCGGCTCGGTCTGCAAATTCAGGGTGGGTGTTGAGTCCGGTGCCCACGGCTGTGCCGCCGATCGCTAATTCATAAAGTCCTGGTAGCGTCGCTTGAAGGCGCTGCAACCCCTGATCAAGTTGAGTCACATAGCCAGAGAATTCCTGACCTAACGTGAGTGGAACAGCATCCATCAAATGAGTGCGACCAATTTTAATGATGTCTTCAAATTCTTTTGATTTAATTGATAATGCATCTCGCAGCTTTGTCATCATCGGAATTAATCGCTGATGAATCACTTCGGCGGATGCAATATGCATCGCGGTTGGAAACGTATCATTAGATGACTGAGACATATTAACGTGATCGTTAGGATGAATCGGAGTTTTACTTCCTAATATGCCGTTTGCCATCTCGATCGCTCGATTAGAAATCACCTCATTGGCATTCATATTGGTCTGAGTGCCGCTTCCGGTCTGCCACACACTCAACGGAAAGTGATCATCTAGTTTTCCCGCAATCACTTCATCAGATGCCCGAATCACGAGTTGAGCCTGCTCGTCTGGCAGTTTGCCCAATGCCTGATTGACCGTGACGGCGGCTCGTTTGAGAATGCCAAATGCCCGAATCAATTCTCGCGGCATCGTGTCGTGCCCGATCGCAAAATAGATCAGAGATCGCTGCGTCTGTGCGCCCCAATAGCGATCGTTTTGAACGGCGATCGCGCCCATGCTATCTGTTTCAATCCGAGTTTCACCAGCCATTAGTTCATCGTTCACGCGTCATTCCTCATCCTACTGCCTTCTATTGAGATGAAGTTTCAACGTACCCATCAGTTGAAGTGCAAAGCCTTACCCGATCGCTAAATATGCGGTCAGCTAACCAGACATGAGCTTAATTCCTGACTTTGCTTGTCGATCGTTTCACTGGTAACTACAAGGTAATTACATTTGTTTTGCGATGATCTCACTATGAGCGCAAGCATCAGGACTCGAATTGTTAAAATTGGCAACTCTCAAGGAATCCGTATTCCCAAAACTCTCTTAGAGCAAAGCGGGATTGATTCAGAAGTTGAGATCGAAGTCCAAGGCGACTAACTGACTATCCGTGCCGCATCACAATTACGTAATGGCTGGGACACAGCTTTTGCCTCAATGGCAACCCAACGCGATGACATCCTTCTGGATGAAGCAACTACAACCGATTGGGATCAAGTTGAGTGGGAGTGGTAGCCAAGCGATTTGATGTTTTTCTGATTAATCTTGATTCAGTCTTAGTGAACAAAGAATAGTGCTTGATACTTTAGCGGAGATGTTTGCTGAATGAAAGATTATTGGCATTGCTGAATGCAAGTATGAATTGCCCTTCTCACGAAGTGGGGCGAAGCCCTCGCTAACCCATAGAGCCAGAACTCTCTTGTTCCCTCTTCGTGGGGAGAGGGTGAGGGTGAGGGCGGAGTATTTATGCAGGAAGTCTAATAGCTCTCGCAAAAGCAATCAGGTGAAACTCAACCAAAATCGCTGCTAAAAACGACGAAATCACCGGACAGATTTCATGCTTTCTGCTGTTTTTGTAAATTGGTCAGTAAAGATGCTCATAATTGTGCGATTTCTGATCTTGACGTTGGCACTTAGCGACATCCCTGACTGGAGGCGCACTTCTCGTCCATCCGCTATCAGCGATTGCCGCTCTAACCGAATCTTTGCCGGAAACGTGTAACTCGGCTGAATTTGAGTCGGCGGCAGCACATCTGATCCAATCCAGACGATCGTTCCCTTCACGTCACCAAATTCGTTAAAGGGAAACGAGTCGATGCGAACATCAACTGCCATCCCTGCTTTGACAAAACCAATATCGTGATTGGTAATCGACACCTTTGCAATTAGCGAATCGTCAGGCACAATCTTGAGAATGGGTTCGGCAGGTGATGCCACAAATCCAGACGCGTGTGCTTTCAGTTCAAAGACTGTTCCACTCACCGGAGCGTTTAGCTGACTGTATTTTAGTGTTTGTTGCGACTGAGTAATTTGGCTATCAATCTCTGAGATTTTTTTGTTGTTCTCAACAATTGCCTTTGTTAACTGGCTGTCAATTTCTGCAATCTTCTGATCGTTGTGCGCCAGTTGCGCCGTGTTGTCTTTACGATCGACTTGCAGCGTGTTTTGCACTTTCACTTGCGATTGTGCGATCGCGGCTTCAAGACGAGCTTGCTCCTCAATTAATTGATCCACTTCCGATTGGCTAGTAGTGACTTCTTGCTGTTGCTTGAGATATTGCACTTGCGAGATTGCACCACTTTCAGCAACGGGCTTCATGTCCGTTAAGATCTTCTGATTGAGTGCCAGCGTTTTTCTCAGTCCTCTCAACTTGACTTGAGTCTGACTAAATTGCCGCCGCAGTTGCTCGGTATCTAGACCAGCCGCGATCGCACGACTATTCAACTCTGCCTGGTTTGATTGCAATCGCTCCTGCTGTCCAGAGGTAAGCGATTCTTGAGGCAAACCATCAAGCTGAGTTCTAAATAGGTCGTTTTCTGCCACGATCGCCGCTCGACTTTTGGTTAAGCTCAGAAACTGAGGCTGAATTTTAAGTCCTGAGAGCGCGACAGTTTTGCCTTGCATTTGCGCCTCATAAAACTGATTTTCTTGTAGGAGAGCGATCCGAACTTGAGCCAGTGAATTTAGCTGTGCCTGTGGACTAGTTTGATCAAGACTTAGCAGCCGATCGCCTTTTTTGACCCGTTGCCCATCCTGAACATAAACGGCTTTGACAACGCCACTGACCGGGACTTGAACATCTTTAACTGCACCTTGCGGTTCTAGTTTGCCTTGCACCGGAATCGCTTCTTCAATTTTGGAGAAGTTTGCCCACAGCACGGCGATCGTTGCCGTTGCCATCAGCCCCCATAAAATCGCCCGTGACCACACAGAAGTTTGTTGCAGCATTAATGGATGCTCAAACTGCGGTGACTTTAGAGGAAGCTTAGGAGCGGGGAGAGTTGCCCTTGCTGCGTCGATCGGGAGAGAAGGGGCATTGTCCGTTGGCTGTTCATTGGCTGTTGTCATAGTCGGGTTCCTGATTTGCGCTATTGTTGCGATTCTTGTTGCTGATAGAGACAGTAGTACAGCCCTTTCATATCCATTAGTTCGACGTGTGTTCCTTGTTCCGCGATCGTGCCTTTGTCCATCATCAAAATCCGATCGGCGTTGCGAATGGTGGCTAATCGGTGCGTGATGAAAAATACAGTTCGTCCTTGAAAAGCAGCCATTAGGTTTTGACAAACTTGACGTTCGCTATACAAATCTAGGGCGCTAGTGGCTTCGTCAAGGATTAGCATCCGGGGATTTTGCAGAACAGTACGCGCGATCGCAATGCGCTGTCTCTGTCCCCCTGACAGCGCCGATCCTCGTTCGCCTACTCGTGTGTTGTAGCCCTAAGTACAGGACAAAAGCTTGCAAAAGGGGGTTAGGAAAGGGTTTCATGCAAATAGTGAGTTCACAATATGAAACCCTATGCATCAGATTACCCAATTGCGGCAGACATTGCAGCCCTTGCTAGGCTGGCATGGAGCACGAGTCGCCTTTCTGTCCTTATTTCTGGTTGCCCTGTTCCGGGTGAAGACCGTGAACCTAGCAGAGGTGGCAACCGGGTTTGCGGGAGGTGCGAAGGCAGCCTCAAATTATAAACGCATCCAACGATTCCTGCGGTCGTTTGAGCTTAACTACGACCAGATCGCCCAACTGGTGGTGAGACTGGTCGGGATTCCGAAGCCGTGGGTGTTGAGTGTAGACCGCACCACCTGGGAGTTGGGGTCAGTGACCATCAACATTCTGATGTTAGGGGTCGTGCATCAAGGGGTCGCGTTTCCTCTGTTTTGGCATCTATTAGACAAGCGGGGCAACTCGAACACGCAAGAGCGCTTTGACCAGTTGGTCGAGTTTCTGTGCGTCTTTGCACCTGAAGACATCGATGACCAGTGGAACTACAAGTCGAGCAGCAGTGGATGGTCTGCAACCTCCTCAGAAGGCTTGAACCTGGAGCGCGACTTCAGCCAAGACCTCAACGAGGACAAAGCAATCGGGGATGCCGTTACATCGATCGAATCGGTGGGCAATACCACCTTGGTGCATGATGCTTTGAACAATCTGTCGGTTGAGAGCAACAGCGTCAAGCATTCAATTCTGTTGAACCAGAAGTTGGTGAAAGCAGACATGTTTGCAGGCTGGCAAGTGCTCGGAGCCGAAACGGTCAACGGTGAGAACCGTCTGTTGTGGAAGCTGGCTGCTACCAACGACCTCTATCTGTGGAATCTCGATGACCAGTGGAACTACAAGTCGAGCAGCAGTGGATGGTCTGCAACCTCCTCAGAAGGCTTGAACCTGGAGGTTAATTTCCAAGTAGATGCCAATGGCGATGGCACACTCTATGAGGCAAACAACGCCATTATGGGTGATGCAGATGCTAATACTCTCGATGGTGGAATAGGCAACGACATTCTTAACGGTGGAGCTAGTAACGATATTCTCATTGGAGGCGCAGGCGACGATCTCCTTATTGGAGGGGCAGGCGATGATGCCTTAACAGGTGGGGTCGGGAAAGATCAGTTTGTCTTTGATTCGTTAACTGGAGGTGTTGATACTATTACCGACTTCTTGGTGGGAACTGACAAGCTTGCTGTGTCCGCTATAGGTTTTGGTGGCGGACTGGCTGCCAACGCTGAAATTACGGAAGCTCAGTTTGCCCTTGGCACGGCGGCAATGACCAGCAGCCACCGATTTATCTATGATGCTGCAAGGGGTGCTTTCTCCTTCGACTCAGATGGTTCTGATGGGTGCGACCTCCATCCGATACATTGGAAAAAACCGATTACCTTTTGCTCCATAAGGGTTTTGAGTGCCTGTAAAATTGATCAATGAATAATCAAAAAGACTACTGTGAAATCGTTCAAAAACCTTATCAGCAGGAGGCTTGAGTCACTTTAGTATCAGGTAGAGGTCGCACCTGTTCTGCTTCAACCCCACAGATACAAATTGCTACTCTTGGCAGTGGCTTGCTGATTACTCAATCTGACATCTTTGCTGCGGCTCCCAGGCAGTAGTTGAACTTGAAATGTGCCCATCTTGTTACAATACTCCAGACAGTCTTCACAAAGGGGATGATTGCCAACGGCGGAACATGGGTTTCAGGCTCTTTATAATTCTGAGGTGACAATGAGGAATCAAGGGTTTTAGGCTCTTATTCAAAAATTGTGGTTGGGTCGAGGGGGAGTAGCTCTTCCGCCCATCCAAGTTAGATCCATCAACCAAAATGAGAGCAGGCATCACCTCCAGTTTTCCTGAGGTATTGCTCTAGCGTGATCCGAAATTCTTGCCAAGGTGCCACCCCACAGAGCGATGTCGTCGTCGCATTCCCCATCAGTTTTAGAAGGGTGGTCTATTGGGCACGATCGGGTTACATATTCACACGGCGTTGCTGAATGTAGGATTGGATCGTGAGTTATTTGCAGGTACACAAAAAAGCGTAGTCAGTCCAAAGGGGAACGCCGCCATGCTGATATTTGGTTTCTACCCAACGCTACTCGATCGTTCAACGCCAAGAGTTAGGGCTACTGGGGCAGATGGTCGCCCTTCCCTGTCTACTCGAACCGTTACGATCGAGAACCTCCTCAAAGTCCGCTTTGGTGCCCTTGATACACAGCTTTCTGACCTAGTATGAGCCGCTCTTAGCCTTGTCACCCGAAGAATTTACGCCGCTTTTGCTACAGCAATCTCGCGAACAGTTGGTCGATCGCTTCTCAAGCCAGAACTCTTAAAAAAACTTGATTTTACGAGAAGCGTAGAGGCACATTTGCAGCAAAATCAAGCCTTCACGGACATGAGCAATGTTGGATGCCCCATAAGTGCGAGGTTGATAGCGCACAGGCACATCGACCATGTGTAAGCTCAACTTTGTGGCACCAAACAGCAGATCAAAATCTCCGAAGGGGTCAAAGTCTCCAAAATAGCTGCGCCCGGCGGCGATTTTTTCGTAGTCTTCACGCCGCAAAACTTTTGTGCCACACAGCGTATCTTTTAACGGTTGCCCCAACAGAAACGAAAACGTCAGACTAAAGAACTTGTTTGCCCAATTATTCAGCCAAGGCATCGCTTCACCCGATCGGGGATAGACCAACCGAGAACCATTGGCAAATTCTCCGCGACCGGAAGTGATCACTGCAAAAAAATGGGGCAAGTCTTCAGGCTGAACGGTCAAATCAGCATCTAGAATTATCAAAATATCGCCGATCGCGTGATCAAATCCTAATCGCACTGCGTCGGCTTTTCCCTTTCCTAATTGCTGAAATGCTTTGAGAGTAAAGCGATCGTGCCCCTGCTGCACCACTCGCTGAATCTCTGCCCAGGTGTGATCTTGAGAATGTCCTTCTACAAAGATGACTTCGGTGTGTTTGCCCAACTGCGGGAGACGATCGATCGCGCCCCGAATATTACCCGCCTCGTTTCGGGCAGGAATGATCACTGAACACGTGTAATCATTGGCATCGGTGGCTGGGAGATCAGGTCTTGCAATCACATAATTCGTCAGACAAAGATGGTTGATTCCGGGCAGATGAGCGAGGATGCGATTGAAGAGAAACGCCAAGCCGGGAATGGGTTTGGGCATGAGAAAACGCCGACCCGATCGCACGGGCAAATAGCCTGTAATCTTCAGCAAATTTTGCACATCGGTCATCGAAAGCCAGCTTTGAGGCGGCTGCGGACGACGCTGACCGATTCGTTCTGCGAGGTGTAATAGTGGCTGCCACAAGAAGTTATGAAACGTCAGAATTAGCCGCGTCCGAGGGTGACAAAAGGCTTGTAGCTGCTGCAAAGCCTGCTGGATGTCTCCCAAATGCCCTAACGTGCCCGACAGCACAATAAAGTCAAACGCAACATTGCTGCCAAGCTCTTTTGGAGTCAACGTTTCAACATCCCGACAATAGAACTGTAGATGAGGATATTTTGCCTTAGCAATGTCGATCGCAGTCTGAGAAAAATCAATTCCTACGCCCACATCTGGGTCTAGTGCAGCCAGAAGATTTCCGGTGCCACAGCCCACTTCTAAGAGGCGACTGCCTGGAGGAATCAAAAATTGATGTAGGCGATCGAGATCCTGATAATAATATCCATTGCGACGGTTCCAGCGATCGAGGTCGGGTGCAATCTGATCAAAATAAGTTCTCACCTGCTGTTTAAAAGCATCTTTAAACAGCGAAGTCGTGGGTTGAGTCGTGGGTTGAGTCACAAGGGCAATTCTAGAAGATTGGTGCAGAGTCTATGCACAGAGGCACCCAATTTTCTCACGTTTTGAAGGAGTCACCTTGATTTTAAAGCCGCACTGCATTAATAAAGTCTTATGTCTTCAGTGAGCGTAACAGATTTATCCTAAATTTATTGTGTTGCACTTTAGTTCTATAAATATCTGAAAGACCGATCGTATTTTTGAGATTGCAGCGTTGAAAAAATCCCTACATTTTGGTGGGTGCAAACAAAATGACCATAAAAAGATCTTCAATCGGTAGCCTCGCCCTACTCTTGAGCTTGGGAGCAACCTCGCAGCCCATCGCTGCCTCTTTGTCAATCAATCCAGTTTGGGCACAATCGGTTAACTTTTCGCTGCCTAGCTCAGTGCCTCAAGGAACGACCATTCAGATTAACGGCTCAACCAGCATGGCAAGCATCAATCAGTCGTTAAAGCAGCGCTTTGAGCAGCAATATCCTGGCACAAAGGTCAACATCGCAACCGGTGGCACCTCGGATGGGATACAAGCCTTGCTCGACGGAAAAGCAGATTTAGCCGCGATCGGTCGCCCGTTAACGGCTCAAGAAAAAGCTCAAGGCTTAGTCGCTGTGCCAGTCGCGCGCGATAAAATTGCGATCGTGGTAGGCACCAAAAATCCCCTATCAAAAAGTTTGGATATCAACCAGTTCGCCAAAATATTTAGGGGTGAGATCAAGAACTGGTCAGAAGTGGGCGGAAAAGCAGGCGCAATTCGTGTGGTCGATCGACCCGCAGTGAATGATACTCGCCAGGCATTCCGCAACTATCCAGCTTTTAAAGGTGCCCCCTTTGAGACGGGTGCCACTGCCGATAAGCTCAACGATGAAAGCACGGCGGCAGTGATTCAAAAACTAGGGGCGAACGGAATTAGCTATCTCCCGGCTAATCAAGTGCGCGGTCAGGCTGGCGTGAAAGCTATTCCCATGCACGGGACGGCTCCGACCAATCCTAAATATCCGTTCTCGCAGGCTTTGTTTTACGTCTATAAAGCAGAAACTCCTCCCAGCACGGCAGTGCAGGCGTTTTTGGGCTACACGGCTGCAAAAGCAGGTCAGGAAGCGATCAAAGCGTCTGGGGTTGAAGCGATCGCGCTCAATTCTGTGGACGCAAAAGCGGCTCCTCTAGCAACGAAACCGATCGCTGCTGCTAATGGGAAGGTAAATTCTGCTGGTAATGCTGGCGCTAACAAAGCCGCAAAGAATTCTGCTGGCAACAAAGCCGCTTCGCTGAATGCTCCCACGCCGAGTCAGACGGCTGACCCCAATGGTAAAACCGCCGTGCTGCCTTCTTCTGGAGCAACCAGCGCAACTGAGTCAGACGGGGGAATGCCTTCTTGGTGGTGGCTGCTGCCGTTGGGATCACTGGCGGCGCTCTTTTGGATGTTGGGCAAAGAGCGATCGCGCCCGTCTCCCCAGGCTTATAATGACCCGGCTGGCTACGATGACACAAACTTTCCTGGAGGATTTGACCCGCATCAGTCTGAGCCAGATTTTGACGGAACTCGATCGCAACTCAACGATCCTTTAGATCCAACGGTGACATCTGACCCGATCGCGGGTTCTCCTAACTTTCTGGGAGAAGCCACAAATTTGGCAGATGGCGCAGCTACAGCAGGCGGATCGACGTTGGCAGCAGGTGCCGCGATCGCAGGTGGGGCAGGAGCTGCCGCGTGGTCGTTTCTATCGAGTCATCAAGGATCGAGTCATCAAGCATCGGACGATCAAGCTCAACCAAACTCCTCGCGCCTGAATGCAGAAACGGAGGCGGCTCCGAGCAATGGGCTAGACAACCTTCCTAACGTTGAGACGCAAGGGCAGATTAGCATTTTGCCGCGCAGTGCTGAGTGGGCGACCCTTCGATGGGATGTGCCGCGATCGCTCAGAGCAGACGTGCCCCGCCAAGGAAGAGAGCGTTTAGTGGTGAGGCTTTATGATGTCACAGGGCTTGACCTGGCGACCCAAACTCCCGACAAATTTCAGCAGTTTGACTGTGACGATTTGGCGCTGAGTTGCAACGTGCCGATCCCCGCCAGCGATCGTACCTATATGGCTGAGATTGGCTATTTGAGTGCCGACGATCACTGGACGCGATTTGCCCGATCGACTCCGGTTTGGATTCCTGCTACCAATCGGATGGGTTAGCGTAGACCTCGGAGGTTTTGAAAACCTCCGAGGTCTGGTCTTGGCGGAGTTGGGAACCTTAAGGGAACTGTTGCATGCAAACCTTCTCCATGCCGCGTCGCTATCTCACATTCTAGCCAGACTATTACTACCATCTCTACAATCGCGGTAACGATCGTAATCTCATCTTTTTTGAATGGGAAAACTACCTGTACTTTTTGCGCCTCGTGCGCCGACATTTGATTGAACAAACGCTTGATGTGCTGGCATATTGCTTGATGCCCAATCATTACCATTTGTTGGTGCGGTGTAAAACAGATGAAATATCTGGAGCGATGCAGCGGTTATCGGTGGCATACACTAACACCTTTGCATTGTGCCTGCCCACAACACCGTTTTGACATACTCCCCGGCGTAAACGCCCGGGGATTCTGGGATCAGACAGCGATTGCAGGCAAAGCCCGTCTGACATCACCTAACCCAACAGTTGATGCCCCAACTGCTTGAATGTTCTTAGCCGCGTTTTCATCGCGCCCATTGATTGACTGGCAGGATGGACAGCGCCATTCCCTGACTGACAAATCCAACTCTTTGAGGACATGACCACACTCAAAGCAGGTCTTGCTCGATGGATACCAACGGTCGATATAGACCGTCAGCTTGCCTTTCTTTTGGGCAACCCAGTCGAGAATTTGCAGAAACTCTCTCAGGGCTAAATCAGAGATTTTGCGACCGCACAAGCGCTGCATTCCTTTCAGGTTCAACGTCTCAAAGCACAACACATCAAACCTGTCCGTCAGGTCATGCGCCAACTTCCAGAACCAATCAGAGCGACGATTCGCCACGTCTTCATGTTTGCGAACCAAATGCTTTCTAGCTCGTTCCCGATTGGCTGAACCCTTCACCTTTTTAGAGTGCTGACGATTCGCTTTCTTAATCGCAGTCAGCGATTGTTTGAGGAATTGCGGCGATTCAATCTGGGAGCCATCCGAGACCGTAAGGAACGTTTTCAAGCCAAAATCAAAGCCAGCGATGCGACTCGTCTCGACTTTGATTTCAGGAATATCCACGCTGTCAACGACCACGACCATAAACAACTCCCCTAATGGAGTCCGTTTGATCGTCAACGTCTTGACCGTGCCCTCAATTTCTCTGGAGTTCCAATACTGATAGACCTTCGCTCCAATCTTGATGCGATTGCCACCCAAGAACTTGTAACCAGCTTGCTTGAGGGTGAACGATTTGTACCTTCTGACTTTCTTGAAGTTGGGCGGTCTAACTCCTTTTTTGGGGTGTTTGAAAAACAGTTGATAGGCTTTCTCAATGCGCTGGCAGATATCTTGCACCGCTTGGGAGCCGACTAGCTGCCAGAACTCTTTGCGCTGCCGCAGTTTGGCAATGTGAGCCTGAAGTTTCGCACAGTTCAAGTGTTTGCCCCACATTCGGTAGTAGCGTTTGTGGAGAGCAATACAGTGGTTATAGATGACTCCAGCCGCATTAATTGAGCGCTTGAGAAATCGATTCCGCTTGTGATTGTACAACTTGAACTTCAAGGTTTTCATGGGTCTATGGTAGCATTAATCGTATAGACAACGTATAGATAACAATGAAAACAGTATAAATCTTCGGGTTGAGGAGTCTAGGCACCAAAAGCTTAGAGATGTTGCAAAGGAGCGGAAAAAGACAATGACTCAATTGATAGAAGATTGGATAGACAGACTTCCGAATCCAAACAAGGAGATCTCTGTGGCTGAAGCAGCGCTCAGACCTGAAGGAGGGTTTCCCTCCGTAGGGGACTGAGTAAGAAGCTACGCGGGAACCCGATTCTTCATCCCCGTCGTAAACGAGCAGGGCTTTAACGGTTCCCGAACCCTCCGTTCCGGTAAGTCTCAGCTTTCCTTTTTCGCTCTACCCTCCGTCGAACTCACGTTGTTTTAAGAAATTTCTTGCACAAGATCTAGCAATTGATGCGCCATCTGCAATTTGCTGCCCAGCGGAATGTGGACTTGACGACCCGATCGATCGATAAACACCGCCTGATTCATATCTACTCCAAAGCCACTATTTGGCTGGTCGATCGGATTCGCCACAATCGCATCGAGTTTTTTGCGCTGCAACTTCTCTAAAGCTGGCGTGATGATATCGCCCGATTGAGCCGCAAACCCGATCAGTCGCTGGTCAGGCTGTTTGAGCGTTGACAACTCTGCAACAATATCGGGCACTGGAGATAGCGGTAAACGATCGGGCAAATCTCGTTTGGCTAATTTCTCAGCACTGTAGGTCGTGGGTTTGACATCTGCCACCGCCGCCGCCATCACAATCCAATCAGCATCAGAAAAACACTCTCGCATAACTTGCTGCATTTCTGCCGCACTAGTGACCGAAATCGTGCGAATGTTGCGGAGAGGAGCCAGCAAATGAGGCTCGATCGCCGCGTGAACTAAGGTGACGATCGCTCCCCGATGCAAAGCTGCCTGAGCCAATGCCACACCCATTTTGCCTGTCGAAGGATTGCCAATAAATCGCACCGGATCGAGAAATTCTCGTGTGCCTCCGGCGCTGATTAAAACTCGTTTTCCAGTTAAATCCCGTTTGCCGTGAGTGTGCAGAAGCGAAACGATTTGGGGCAATAGTTCTTCGGGTTCTGCCATGCGTCCGGTGCCAACTCGATCGCACGCCAAAACGCCCTCACCCGGATTGGCGACATGATAACGCGAGTCAGTCTGAATCTGTTGCCAATTGCGCTGTACGCTCTGCTGCTGCCACATATCAGTATTCATCGCGGGGGCAAGCAGCACCGGGCAAATCGAAGCCAGCACGGTGTTGGTTAGCAGATTATCTGCCATTCCATAAGTCAGTTTTGCCAACGTGTTAGCGGTGAGCGGCGCAATCACAAACACTTCCGCCCATTCACCGAGAACGATATGAAGCGGACGATCGTGCGTCGGTTGCCAAAAAGAATCGTCTGTGTGAGCAGAATGACGGCTGAGTGTAGCGAACGTCAACGGAGTCACAAATGCTTTGGCAGAGTCAGTCAAAATCACCTGCACCTCTGCCCCCGCTTTTGCCAACGTTGAGACAACCGCACAAACTTTGTAGGCAGCGATTCCGCCGCCTACGCCGATTAAAATGCGTCTTCCCTGCATGCGCGTTTTCTAGGCTTCGTCAAACGATTCTAGATCTAGCAGATAGAGATAGGGTTCGACCAATATGGGGCGCTGGAAGGCGATCGCCCGCAGCAAATGCCAGTCGTTTAGCCCATCAAACACATTGTCATAGTCATCTTGCTCTAGTCGTGTAGCCAAGTCTGCTACTTCAACTTCTGTCAATTTAGAGACATCTCTCTGCTCAATATTTGAAGTCGTCATAATCTGCGCCTCCCTCAATCTGTTCTCGCATGTTAGCCAACTTTAACCACACTAACCCATCTTTTCGCACGAAATTTTACTTCAGCACTGGGGAGGATGCTGAACTATAAAGTTTCAAGTCATTTGATGAATGATTTCTTAACCGATGATCTGATGGATGAATCGTTGCATTTCACTGAGGACTAGCGGTGAGATTTCGTGTCCCATATCAAATTCTTCGTAGACGATCGTGGCGTTTAAATCTGAGAGTCGATCGCGCGCACTGCGAGCCGCCGACACAGGAACCACTGCATCTTGTCTACCATGCACCATCAAAATCGGTGGATAAGAAACCTCTTGAGGCGAGACGGCTCCGTGCAGATAGCCACTGAGCATCATCAATCCTGCTAATGGTAGATGCAGCCCGACATCGAGCGTCATTGCGCCCCCTTGAGAAAAGCCACCCAGCATCGTCCGAGATAAAGGAACTCCGATGTTGGCTTCGAGAGAGTTAAGCCAGTCTGTGAGCAGGTTTCGGCTAGTGACTAGATCAGTTTGAGTGCTGATATCTCCGCCAAAGGTCAAATTATCTGACAAGTCGTACCACATCTTCCCGCCAATGCCGTAGGGATGGGGAAAGGGAGCATCGGGCACCATGAACTGGACATCAGACAGTTCTAACATCGAGCAAAGAAACGCTACATCTTGAGCATTTGCGCCCCAACCGTGCAGAACTACGATTAAGCCCGTTGGGGGTTTGCCAGATTTTGGAGGAATCGCGATCGCGTTTAGAGACAAAGGTTTTATCCAAAAATTGTAGCATGGCACTGCCGTGCCCATTAACCTTGCAAATAACCGACAATGTTTAATTGACGATCGTAACCATCAATATTACTAATCTACGACAAGGCTGTTAAAAGAACCCGATCGAGCATTCATTTTTTGTCTATAGTATCATTCAGGTCATCTCGCTGAGTGTCGTTATGGACTGGCTACCATCTCTCGATCTGTCTGACTTGGGCGATTACAAAGAGAAAGTATGGAAAGCGTTACCAGACGCGAAACTGAATCGATGATTCAAGGGGGCTAAAGCCCTGAAGAACGAAGCGAAAGAACTCATCGAACTGACGTTATTATTACTCTGCGATCACTGCTCCTCTGCAAACGTGATCAACTTCAAGTGATCAGGATTTGCAAGCAACTCCTTGGCTAACAAATATCCTGTGATCGTCCAGGTTTGACATGTGCGCGCCTCTTTACCGATCAAACGACCATCCGGCCCGTCATAATATTCGGGCCAATGATCTTCCATTAAACGGCGTTCTGCAACCGCGATCGCGTGGTGTGCCAGTTCTCCTCGATCCATTTTTTTGGCGGCGGCAGTCAACATCCACAATAAGACGGGCCAGCTTCCCCCATTGTGATAAGACCAAGGGCGATTTTTGGGGTCGGCTCCGGTCACTATTCTCCAATCGCTGTCTTCTAACGCCGGGTAGCACAATTTCATCGGCATGTGCCCTACTAAATCATTCCAGCGTAGCTCGATTAAGTTCAAAATCTTGTGAGACTGCTGCTCGTCTGTCAGCGAGACAATGATCGCCATCAAGTTGCCCAGTGAAAAAAAGCGACAATCTAGCTGTGACGGGCCTAAATTGCCCGCCAAATAGCCTCCCGCTTCGGGCAACCAGTTTGCTAACCGATAAAACGGAATCGAGTCTGAATAAATATTGAACTGATTGAGTGCCTCTTCTCCATACTCCTCAACCTGAAAGCGGTAAATCACATTTAGGCGATCGGGGTCTAACCAATAATTCTCTCGTATTTGTTTTGTTAACGGGATTAAGCGATTTTCCACCGCCCGAATCATAAATTGATTCGTCTCGTTGGGAACCAGCATCTCAAGACTCGCTTTGAGTGCCGCAAAAAACAGCGATTGAATATCAAGGGGATGCCCATAAAGCCCCATCCGTCGGTCAATCATGCTCGCCGCGTCAGGCACTAGCACCATCGGATACATGTCAAATCGGGTGACGAGGCAGAGTTCTAAAACTAAGCGAATGCCTTCTTGAAAATCTTCTCGCTCGACTAGATCAGTGTCTTGAGTCGAGAGCGTGTAAGCCCGCAATAAAATCACCCACCATAAACAGGCATCGGCGGGGGCAACTCGCCCGATCGCATGGTCTCCAAAGTCAGCCTTTAAATATTCTTGCCCGTTAAATGACTGAATTTTGAAACTAGCTGGCATCAGACCTCGACTCGGTTTCGAGCAGTCTAGCTGTCCTGTTTTGGGCTGCAAGGTCAGGGTCGCTTCTAAAAAGTTGCGAACAATTTCTGGTCTGCCTTTGATCAAAAAAAGCAGGGCTGAGGAGATGAAGTCTCGAATAAAGCACTGGTCGTAGTTTAGGGCGGCAATTTCTGGGTCGAGCGCCGCGATCGTGCCGATCGGTTGCCCTCGAAAATAAATGATCGATTTTTCAAGAGCGCTCCATGCCTGTTCTTCAATTAATTGACTACCCAACTCTCAACCCTCTCTATTGATAGGTGCAGCTTACCAAAGGTCTATGTTAAGGCAATCGCATCTAAACCACTAGTGACTTTTAAACAACCTCATCACTGTGAGGATGGTTTAAAGATCGTTGCGAGAGGATATGAAATGGCTGTAGGGGTAGCGCCCCTGTGCCTACCCCTGGCGGAGGGCAGCCACGGGGGGATTGCCCCTACCAAATCATCCCTCTATTCAGCAATGCTGTTTTGTGCTGTCTCGCCAACGTTGCATCATTTGATGTCACCTTAAAGTCTGCATTATCCCAACGCTAAAGTACCCGATGAGGTACTGTCTACTCTTCAGAAATCACGCACAGTATTAGATAACAGTAGTTAGAGACAAACAGTTTTTTGACAAAGATTCAGAAGCGTCGGTGCTCTATGTTTGGGAAGCGTCAAATGTATATCATTGATGAAAATTTAGCGGTTTATTCGCCTCGATATCAGTTAGCCAATGTAAAAACGGTTGAATACCTAAAACAGGTGGGTCAAGGGTCAGAAAAAGGCAGCATTCAAGGAGAAACCGATTCACCGATTCCGGTTTCACTCGATGGGTTGTTAAAAGCTGGAGAGCTTTACGAATCTTCTTCAGATCCTGCCGTTCGCTATTATTTGCCCCGCTATCAACTTAGACAAGTCAACCAACAATTCACCACCTCTCTCAAGTGGCGAAGCCCGCAAGATGACCCCAATGGTGCGCTTGCCTGGTTGCTGATCGAACTTACGCCCGAAGTGCCCCAATCAACGGCTGTGCTGCAAGAAATTCATCATCAAGCCGTTGTGAGAATTGCTTACCAACTGCCTGTAGAAGGACAACCTGTGGGCGCTCGCTGGGCAGGAGCCTGGACAAACATTGACCCTAACACGAGCGGAATGACGCGGCTAGACATCACTAAAACAGATTCTGGCTGGGCATTTCACGGCTTTGACAAGTGTCACCCAACCGATTGTGATTGGGGCATAATCGCAGCGCACGACAATGCTGGAACCTTGCAAGGCACCTACGATTTTGGCTGGAAGCGTACCTCCGTAACCGCTACGTTGTCCAACAATCAGTTAAAGGTGACAACGTTTGACGACTACACCGATGCTGATGGACGTACCGATCGCACCGATCAATTTGTGATGCAGCAGGCGCAAAACTCTGCCAGTCTTACCCTCGAAGTTGGAGCATTAGAAGTTGTCTCAGCCGAGGTTCGGCGCTGTCGTTTGGCGCTTAACAGCAAAGAAGAGTTCGATCGCGTCTTTCAAATCATGAGCGACGATCGCTTTCAGGCACGCCTACAAATTGATTGTTTTGCTCAGATCGGACATCGCACCTGGCGACAAATTGTTAGCGATCGTGTCGATCTATCTAGTCGATCGCTGGCACTGTCTGAGAAGCAAGTGCTAGTTACCGATATGGTAGATGAGAACAATCTGGAGTTAGTTAACTCTGATCGCAGCCAAGCCAGTGTTAAAACTCGGTATATCAAGAAAGCTCAAATTGATCAGGTCAAAGTTGTAGGAGTCGATCGTCAGGTAGAGCCTACTCAGTTAAAGCGGGTCAGTAAGGTAGGGCACTGGTTCCGCTGAGTGAGGAGGCATCAAGTCCTGATATTGCTATATTACAGGGATTCAGTAGTCTGCCAACCCTGGACTTCAATTGGATCTTATGATGGATTTATTCTCTCAGAACTGCCCTTGCTGTGACAGTGCCGAAGTTGATGTTCGTACCCGCTATACGACTCAAAATAATGGCACCCACGCGATCTATCATTGTCGGAGTTGCGATATTTATTTTAGTGATACCTTCGCCACTCCAATGGCTGGCTTAAGAACGCCATTGAGCCGGATCATTGAGGTGCTGAAAGCGAGAACAGAAGGACAAGGATTAAATGCGACAGCGCGAATCTTGGGTGTCTCTAAAAAGAGCATTATTGATTGGGAGTGGCGCTTATCGGAACTGAAGCCCGCTTTAACCTTGTACGGAGTATGCCATCAGTTCCTGAGCTTGGTGATTGAAGGCGATGAACTGTACACCAAAGTCCACCATAATACCGCCGCGAGTGAGTCAGAAGGTTGGACGATCGTGCTGATGGAGCGCAGTAGTCGGTTCTTGTGGGAGCTAAACTGTGGACCGAAAGATCAGACTCTGTTTGAGAAGGCTTTACAACTGCTGTGTAAGGTGATTGGACAAACGCAAGACTTGACCTTACTGACGGATGGCGAACGGCGCTACGGCAATATTTTATTTGCAATTTGCCATGAAGTGTCTCGCACTGGACAACCCGGCAGACCGCCAAAGCGACTGCGTAATGGTGGGCGTGTCCGCTTAAAAAATAAAGGTTCGAGGAAACGCTCAGGGCAAAAACGACCGAAGTATCAAGCCCCTGTGCCAGAGCATCCGGAGACGGATTCTCGGATTGAAGATGTCCAAATCCATGCCAATCATGTAGAAGCATTAAATGCTTCTTTGAGACGACGAAATGCGGCCTTTCGGCGCAAAACAAACATGTATGCAAAAACTCGGGACAATCTACAAAGGACGCTAGACCTGCAATGGTTAATTCACAACTTTGTCCGGGTTCATTTCACAACCAAAGTTGTCCCGGCAGTGAAACTAGGGATTTTGGAAGTCGGGTTGTCATGGCTGGAATTATTCTCAATTCGTTATGCCTTCTAACCCATATTCAAGAGGGCATTCAGCCTTCCCTATCCAACGGAACCAGTGCCCAATTAGTCCCTGCCGGAAATTGGAATGGCGTGGTTCAGTCAGTGATTAGCTTGCGCTACAACGATGCTGCCAACGGTTACACCACTGATGCAGCGTTCTCAATTAAAAAGCCTGACGAATTTAAGTCCTGGCTTGTCGTGCTGCGAGATAAAACCTATCGCAAGTTTCAATATAAAGTGTTGACGACCTTCCAGAATGGCACCTTTAAAGAAGGCGCATGGGTTGATGCAGATGGCAATCAGGCAATTCCGATCATTGTGCAGCAAACGCCCTATCTGAATGTGAAAGTGTTGCCAAATCTATTGGATTTCAAAGTTACGCCCGTAGTAGAATGCACGCTTCACTATGACGATAACGTTGCAAATATCCATGAAGTTGAGACATTCACGTTTATTAATGGCGATATTCAGAGTTGGAGTTTCCCGATCGCGAGTTCTGCGCTGAACAAATATCGCTATCAACTGACTTATCATCTGAGCGATGGTCGTTCTATCACCACTACTGACACACTCACGGATGCAGAAGCATTCACGATTAATAAACCTAACGTTCCAGAAATTGTTTGTAACGTGACACCCAAGCTGATCAACTTTACAGATACGCCACTGGTAGAGGTGTCAATTGCTTATCAAGATGATCAGAACGACATCGAAGCCGAAGAGACGCTCGTGTTTGGAGATGCTACTCCGCAGACGTTCCGAATTCCGATTCACGACAACTCGCCCAAAGACTATCAAGTTACGATCACTTACTACAAAGGGGATGGCAAAGTTGTTGCAGGTCAGCCGACAACCACGAGTTAAAAACAGTTGATTATTCCCAAGTTTGTAGCGACCAATTAATCACACAACCAACCCCGATGGACTGTAGGGTTAGCGCCCCCGTGCCTACCCCTGACGGCGGGCAACCCCAGGGAGATTGCCCCTACCCCAATCATTTCTCTGTTCAGTAATGCTGGCTGTTCTATCTAGCATTACTACAGTCAATCCATTCTATTAGGAGTTCCCATGTTATATCTCAATCCGCCCTTTTATATGTATGAAGGGGTTCCCGTTGTCGGAGATTATCAAGACCCTTATCAGTTTTATTATTATCCCGATCGTCCTCATCTCGCTGTTGATGAAAAAGGACGACCCGCAATCCGATTTATTGCCTTTAAAGCAGACCTCGACGAAATTGAACCCGGTGAAGACCACGCCGCAGGGTTTCTGGTATTTGACACCAGCCTTGCTTGGTCAGAATCAAAACTCAGAAAGGTAGCACAGAAGATTCAGGACGATCGTAAACTCGATCAACCGCCTCGCTTATCTCCATTGCTCTATAAAGGGGGAACGGTGCGGGTAATGTTTCTCGATCGTACTTCTGAAGTGCCGAGTGATGATCCCGACAAAGACAAACCAAAGGATGAAGATGAACCCAAAAAAGAACGCTGGGTTCCCTTTCTAGAGGCGAGTGGTGTGCCGTCTCTGTATGGTGAAAATCGGGCGATTTTTAGCGCCATGCTGACCAAAGAAGCGACCTCTCTGCTGTTTGGTGCCTTTGAAGGATTCATGCCTGCTGGGGTAATTTATGACCTCACCTATGTAGGAATGCAGCGCGCCTTTAATGTTCACGTCGAAGCAGACTGGGAACAGGTTTATCATTACATTCGTGAACAGTTTTCAGCCGATCTGATCTTCTTCTCGATCGAAACCGATAAAATCATCAGTGAATTGGAAGAGAAAAAGATCGTCAAAATTACTGCATCGCTAGAAGGAGTTGGCGATGAAGGCATGGAAAGCGAATTTAACAACGTCAGAAAAGAACTTCAGCAATTGGTTTTAGATAAGTTCTTTAAGTCAGCGGTGAATCCGAATAAGCCTGATGAAAACTCCACTGCCGATCAAGTTATAGATACGCTGCGAGATCTCGGACGTTTAAGCTTGCCACAGGTTGGCTATAGCCGCAAAGAACTTGATATTAGCGAGATTCGCACGATCGAGGTCGATTACACGGTGACTCGTGCGGTAGAGCGCAGAATCTCGCCTCAAGCGCATCTCAGCCTATTTTTTGAAGACTACAACCTGACTCGTGATCAAGTCGTCACGGTTGTAAACGGCAAAGATGCTTTATGGGATGAAGTCGAGTTTGATATCTCAGTCAACACCGATTTCACCAGCGAAGGTATTAGCGCGATCGCAGTCGATGTTTATTACGGATTGCCTCTCGCAAACCATCCTGAGAATTTGCCTGCAACGTGGTCATTTTTGCTCGATAAAACCAACAATCGAGTTAAGAAAGCCGCCTGGTTTAATCCCGAAGTGGGGCATCAATTTCGCTATCGCTACACGGTATTTTTTGCGCCAGGGAGCATTCCAGGGGCACAGAAATCGCTGTCGAGCAGTTGGCAAGATCACGAAGGAAATCTCGTGGTGATTACGCCCTCAGATTTGTATCAGTTACGTCAAGTCGAGGCAGTGTTGACACGGAATTTTCCCTTCGATCGCTACGCTCAAGTTCATGTGCATCTGCAATATAAAGATCCCAAAACAAACTGGGTTTACGAAGATTCTGCCCTGTTGGATCAGCAAAGTTTGCGGCTTCCGCTGGCCTTACGAATCAGTCGTGATGCACTGGCTGACGTGAATTATCGGTTTACCTATCTGCGATCGAATGGTGAAAAAATCGACACCACCTGGCAAACAACTGCCAGCGATATGATTTTGGTGCAAGATCCGTTGCCGACGATGTTGGCGGTGCGGCTATTGGTGGGTGGCGATCGTAGCAAAATCGCTAACTTACTCGTAGATTTCAAATACGAAGATCCCGAAAATGATGTGTTTGAGAGTGGATCTATCATCCTAGATTCAACGAATCTCAATAAGGTAAATGAATGGAAAATTCCACTCGTTGACCCTCATAAGCGACGCTATTCGTATAACCAAACGCTCATTGATACTGATGGGAATATGACGCAGACAGGATGGATTCAGGAAGAAAAAACAACGCTACCTGTTGGCGTAATTTATACTCAGTTGATGGAAGTGCAACCGGAATTAATCGGAATTCCTCTGTCTAGTAGAGGACTGGAGATGATCAAACTGAATCTTAAATACAAAGATTCAGGGAATAACTATACAACGGAAACACAAATGCAATTTACACAGCCTGGGAAGGGCGAAGTGTGGCGTGTGCCGTTAAAGAAAGCGAACTTACGAGATTACCAATATGAGGTGATTTACGTGATGAAAACAGGCTTTGAACGCAAGGTAGGCCCGATTTCTTCGAGAGACACGTTTCTCGTGATTTCCTCGATTCCACCTAAGTAGAAGGCACATTGAGAAATGGCTGTAGGGGTAGCGCCCCCGTGCCTACCCCTGACGGCGGGCAACCACGGGGGGATTGTCCCTACCCAAATTGTTCCTCTATTCAGCAATGTCGGAATTGGTAACAATGGTCAGTTTATTAACACTATCGACCCCAGAAATGAATGGTGCGATCGAGCCACTCGATTTACTCTTCCGTGCAGCACTCTTAGCAGGATTAGGATCTCGTGCGCGATCGGTGATCACAACGCTGGACACAACGCAAATCAATCACTTATCACAACGTACCTGCATTGATGCTGGAAATCCATTATTGCTATCCGTCAAAGCCACTCAGCAGCGAAGTTTACGAGTCTTTCGTCAATCCCCAACTGCAACCCCTGACTCCAATTTCCCTCGCTGGATCGGAACTCACTATTTGCCCAATGGCATGACGGCTCATTCAATTACCGATACCTTTTTTCGTAATCAAACCGCCGCCTGGGAACACACATTAGCGTTTGCTAAATCTGCCGATCGTCTCGCTCAATTTCATCACTATCACGCCATTTTGGGTCTCAAAGGACGAATTTTTCAAACCAGCTATGAATCAAATTCCTCAGATTCTCATTGGGTGACTTGGCAACTCGATCGAGCCACCTCACCCGCCGAGGCGATCGCTGCCTGCCAGTGCGCCGCCTCACTCGATGCAATTCAGCTTCTGCAAGACCTCTTCGGACGATCGATTCTGCCCCGCTCAGGGCCTTGGAGCCTCTCTTGCAATCTAGACGCATCAGATCCTCATCTCAAACTCGGCACAACTCTATGGGCAAGATTTCCCGAAGCGTCTCGCAAACATCAGCGCATGGCAGCGATCGTAGGTCAGATGGGCGGAGACAGCCGTTTTGGTGAGGCGCTCTACAAACTGCTCGACTCTGCCCGTTTTAACCACTCTACTCGCATCGGGCGCGCCGTTGAAGTCGAATTATGCGGCGATCGCGCGATCGATTTGGAGTTTTATCTATCCGTTCCGACCCTTTAATCACAGGAGATAATTTTATGACTTGGGCACGTATCCGATCGTTTTTAGGCAGTTTACCCGGAGGAGGCGAACCGCCCGTTTTAGAAGTCACGTCTGACGAAAATGGCGACGCAGTGATCGAACTCGCTTGGGATCCTGCCGCGCTCATGGCTCCCGCTTCCTATCCCGCCTCTGAAGCGCTGCGCTATTACAGCACGAACATTAATTTTAACGCCACGTTGATCAAAGATAACGGTGCGACCATGACGCTAAATGTCCCGGCTCAACGCATTCAACTCACAGGTGGACGCGCTACTTGGGTGATGCCCCAAAACTTGTGGGATGCTTATGTCGAAGAAACGTTTAAGACGCTGCGATCGCCTTCAACAACCACGTTTGTTCGCAGCATTTATTATCGAGTGCGAGTCACGCCTCCAGGTGGCAGTCAGGCAGTGTTGTATCCCACCGATGCCACGCTGCAAAATCTCTCTAGCGTTCCGACGTGGCTTCAGTCTCGGATCTCGATTTTGACGATCAGCGGCGATGCAGTTGCCCAGGTTGTGCCCGATATGGCAGCAGTTGAGGCGATGGGCGGTATTGCGCTGTTTCCCAACTTGTGGAAATCAGTGCTGCTAATGTTTTGGAAAGCGCTGCCGCTCAATGATCCTAATCGCGGATCGCTCGCCGCAATCTTCGCGCATCCTAATTTCCAATCGATCGCGGATGTTAACATTCGTGGAAAGATTCTCAAACTCTGGCTATTTGCAGGCGCAACGGCGCGACCTCGGTTGGCGCAACTGCTCGATCGACAAACGGCGATTGGGAGCAACATCACTACGACGATTATTCTGAAACAGGATTTGAGAGGCGGCAAAACGCTGGTTGAAAATTTATTATCACTACTGGATATCAATCCGCATCCAGATTTTGTCACGCTAACGAGCAAAGAACAATTGCTGGATAATGTGATTACCGAAATCCTTGATCCTAATGGACAGATTAATCAGGGTTCAGCCAATACGTGTTCACCGACCTCGATTCAGACGTTGTTGATTACAGTGAATCCGTCTGAATATGTGCGGCTACAACTGGGCTTACTCAGCCCTACAGGCGCGACCCAACTAGCAAACGGTTCCAGCATCTCTATTCCACCCGGAATCTTTCAACTGTTCCGCTATCCTAATCCTGCGGGTCAGCCGTTTATCGTTCGCACTTATGCAGAATTGGCGTTTCAATCCACGATTTTGAAATACGCCAGAGGAGGCGCGTTTCCGGCTTACGATCCGAGTGCGGCAGCAAATGCGGCAAATGGCATTAACACCGTGTTTCAAGCCAGCGTGAATCACGGATTAGCGGCAGATGAAACCAAACGCGCTCTAGACGGAATTTTTAACGTCAATTTCACCAAACACTACATTCCGCTCACGTCTCAAGCTGACGAGCAAGCCGCTCAACCGGGAATTCACACCGATTTTCTCAGCACTCTTCCTGCCAAGCAACAGCAGATGATTTTGGCCATGTTTTGGAGTCAGCCTTACAACTTTGGTCATGCTGTCTTAGCCGTGCGTCGTGACAACGGGCGAATCTTCTTCAAAAATCCTCAGTATCCTGGCTCTCACCCCCCGGCGGCGATCGGCACCACTGCCACCAATCCGCCCCGTCGCTATGACGATCCGTCAGCCGCTTTAGAGTCGATCGCTGAGTCAGACCTGCTGACCTGGATCAAAGGCTATTGGGTTCCCGATGTCGCCATTCTTTAAATCACAGGAAAAATTGCCATGCTATATCTCGATTCCCCGATCGGACTGATCAAAGGGTTGGTGATTTATCGCGATCACCAGGATCAAAGTCTGTTTTATTACGTGTCAGAGCGTCCTCGATTGGCGCGAAATGATGGAGTTCCAGAATTTGTTTATCTCAAATACAAACGCGATATCACCGACAATCCCAACTTCGATCCAGAGACAAAAGAATCGCTAGGCGGAGGATTTTTAGCCTTCACAGTTGACTTAGGTGTTGATGAGGATCAGCTTAACGAAGTCAAACAAGAATTATCCCGATTTGCCGATGGAGACGTTAAGTTAGCTCCGGTTCAGTTTCGCAAAGGATCGGTGCGATTGTCGATTAGCAAAGATGCTGCCGATGCTCCGAATGCCGCCGCAGACGAGCCTAAAGGATTCAAATTCTTTGAAGAAGTGTATGGAACAACAAAACCTTCTTTAATCGGAGACAATCGCGCCACGTTCTCAGTTGTGTTAGGTCAAGAAGCTGCAACTCTATTTGAAGAGGCGTTAAAAGCAGGCATTAGTCCGATCGGGGTGATTTACGATCTTGAGTATTTAGGACTTCGACCTGCATTTAACGTGCGAATCACGGCTGAATATAAACGCATTTACGATCACTTAGAAATCTCATTAGCGGCTCGTGGACAAATTCAAGTCGTTTCTCTTGCCGCAGAAATCGATATCGCGTTCCAAAAGCTTCGAGACGATGGCGCAGTTAAAGTTGAAGTGATTAACTTCACGGATGACGCTGACATTAAAAAACAAGCCGATGAAGCGTTTAATTGGTTTAAGACTGAGTTGCTCAAAGATTTCTTTAAAACTGCCCTTCAGCCGCCGAGTTTTATGACTCAATCATCGGGCGGTGGCTTACTCGGACAGCTACAAGGCTTTTTAGGTCAGCTAGGACAGACGCAAACCGGGTCATGTCAGCCTGTGATGGGCACTCCAACGACTCAGCCGAGCAATGCCGCGCCGGGTGCAACCACCATGCAAGAAGGTGCTCAAAGTACGTTTGCTGGAACCAATCCAGGGACAACAGGGGGAACGGGAGGCGCAAATCGAGGAGGCGCAAATTCTCTCTCGCCCTTTCAAGTCGGATTCTCGCTGAAATATTGTCACCAGGAGGAATTGAAGACGCGCACCTTTGAATATGCAATGCAGGCAGCCGTTGCCAGACAAGCCGCACCACAGGGATTATTCTCGACGATCGTCGAAGGACTCAACCTCGATCGCGCTATCAAAGAAATCAATTTAGACGACGATTTCTTTAAGCGATTAGTGGCAACGGTTTCGATCGGCGGTGACTTAAACGCATCTGGCATCAACGCGATCGCTGTCAATCTCGAATATCCTGACAAGCGCAAGCCCAATCAAGACCCGATGCACGTTGATGGTGTCGTGTTTCGTCCCGATAATCTCACACCTAAGACGTTCACCACTTGGCTGAATGACAAAAAAAGTCTCGATTATCGCTATCAGTTAGACATTCACTTTAAGCCTGATGCGCCTTGGGTCGGCAAAGAAGCCCATTATCAGTCTGACTGGATCTCGACTCGATCGCGACAATTGACGATCGATCCTCTCAGCGAAATCGGACTGTTTGATTTAGAAATTGCCTTCGGTGAACTCGATAGCG
The DNA here is from genome assembly GCF_001895925.1 of Phormidesmis priestleyi ULC007. Classification (GTDB taxonomy): domain Bacteria; phylum Cyanobacteriota; class Cyanobacteriia; order Leptolyngbyales; family Leptolyngbyaceae; genus Phormidesmis_A; species Phormidesmis_A priestleyi_A. Next base: position 49,943 of record NZ_MPPI01000019.1, read on the forward strand.
GACAGATTAGTCAAGCCCAACTGGAATTGATTTATGACGATGCTGCGAATGATTTCAAGACGGTGAAAACATTTATTCTCAAACCGGGAGATGCCAGTAAACATTGGAAGTTACGCCTCTCAGATCCCAACTTGCGGACTTATCAATATCGCGTGACTTATTTTCTGCAAGATAACCTGCAAGTCACCACTGATTGGCAGACTTCACAAGACCCAGTTTTGGTCGTCAACGAACCGTTTAGAGGTAAATTGAATACTCGATTTGTGCCGCTTCTCGATCCCAACAACCTAGTTGAAGCCGTTGTAGAGTTGACCTATCACGAGCCAACAACAGGTTATACTCGCCGCTTCCGAGAGTTGTTCTCACCCGACACGCCCGACACGATGAAGCGGCGATCGCTCGACATTCCTACCCTCGCCGAAAATCCTGAAAACTACACTTACGAAGTCACTGTTGTTCGATTAGATAGATCGGTTTATCAATCCGAACCGATCGTCACTGATAATCCAGTTGTGCTGATCTCTGATGGAGCAGGAACTACGCATCGAATCAAAGTTAAATTGCTCGGTCAAGACATGACTTAAGCATGACTCGCCGCTATCAAAGTCGATTTAATTGGAACGGGAGAAGAGGGCGATCGAGAGTCTACAATCTTCACGCCCAGTCAAGCCGCCGAACGAATTGTCTCACTAGTGCAGCCTGATAGCGGAGCGTTTACCTACACTTATAAAGTGACGGGCTACAATTTGCGCGGTGAAGTTGTACCCGGTGTAAGTGCCCAAACCGCTGACACCACGCTGTTTATAAAAGTGCCCGTTTAGAATTGGGGCTAAACTGATGGCTTGTAGGGACGCTTCATGAAACGTCCCTACACGATGCCCTATTTCGCGGCTCTCTCGCTTTCCTCTTGAGCTTCTTTGAGCGCTCCTAGTTTGTCCGACTCTTTGGGGTTGTAGATTGCACCCTTTTGTCTAACGTTAAGATCGACGGTTTCTTTAATGTTTTCTCCCAGATTTTTAATATTCTTCAGCCCCGTTTGACCAATCGGACGATCGGGGCTATCACCTAAATCTTCAGCATCTTGCTGAACCTTTTGAACCATGCCTTTATCAGAAGTCTTACCCATCATAGAGCCTGCTTGTGCTGACAGTTGACTTGAATAAAACGCAGGAATTGACAAGAATGTTAACACCGCCAAAGCAAGGGTAACGATCGAACGAAATCTAACTGTGCGAAACCATTGTGTAATGCGATTCATTTGAAATCTCCTTAAAATCTATCCAGATAGAACATTAATCTAGCCAAAGACTTTTTTCTTCCTCCGTAAGTGAGACGACTCAGCCCACATTTGGAGTAGATTCGAGAGTTAGCTTTCTACCCACAGAACGATGTTTGTAGAGAAATTCAGCATTGTAGAAGAGGATGAAATGGCTGTAGGGATAGCGCCTCCGTGCCTACCCCTGACGGAGGGCAACCACGGGGGGATTGCCCCTACCCACAATGCCAGAATTTCTAAGGACGAGGAATCACGATCGCGTCAATCAATTCTTGAGCGATCGTGTCTTGACTCACTTGTTGTCCCTTGCGATCGAACAAAAACGTGCCCACTTTCAGCGAAGCATCTGCATATTTTTTGACATACTGCGTTGCTTTCTGGCTAATTAATTCTGCTAAGTAAGAAAACACTGAGTTAGTTAACCCCAGTTTGCTTAGTTGCTGATGAGCCTCATCAGCAGTCTTCGCATTGAGAACCACTTCGGCCGCCGCTAAACTCCCGCCCGATCGGATGACAGCAGCGCTAATAATTTCTAGTTTTGCGTCTGCCAAGTGACTAGAGGTGTTAAAAATTCCGCCCGCTAACTTGACTAATTTGCCTTGATATCCCAACAGCAAAACCGATTGTGCTTGGTGTAACCCAGCTTCGACAAGCATCGCACCGAGCCAGTTTCCGGTCGGCACGATCGCCCGATCGGGAATGTTTAAACGTTGAGCAACTTGCTGACCATTGCTGCCAATGCAAAACACCAAATTAGGTGACTCACCGACTTTCTGCTGCAAGATCGCCCGAAATTCTTCGAGATGATCGGCGGCTGATAGTGGCTTAGAGATGCCGCTCGTTCCCAACAGCGATAAGCCTTCTAAAATGCCAAACGCTTCGTTAGAAGTGCGTCGAGCCAGTTGACGACCTTCAGGCAAAATAATCCGTACAGTGAGTGTGCGATCGGCAGGAATCAGCGGTAGCAGATTGGCATCAAATAATTGCCGAGCATAGCGATAAATCGCGGCTTCGCCTGTGGTGGTGCGTCCAAGTCCTTCACCTGCTTCTAAAACTAATGGGTGAGACTGGCGCTGTGACAATTTCACCCATGCCCAAATCGGCGTATTGCGAGTCAAATCAAGATTGTCGCCCGGTTCGCTTAGTGTGACAGCTAGGGCACTAGTCTCATCTAACGGGGCAACTTGTTGGATCGGAATGTCAGCGCTTCCAGGCAGAATATCGATCGCGATCGGACTCAATCGATCGTCCTGATTTGACCGATCTAGCAAACAAATTAATGCCGCCTTTGCTGACGCAACTGCAAAAACGGGTAGAGTATAGCCAGTTCGAGCCATTCCAAATCGAGCAGCTTGTGCACAAATATAGCAATCCTAGTTCAGTTGTAAGCGTGGGACAAGCTTCTAGCCTGGACGGGCAAGATGCCCATTCCACCATTCACTTAGGATTGCTATAGCATAACTCTGATGGCGATCGCTCATGACGAAGCGATCGTAAGTCGTCTAATGCCACGATTGGGCAAGATAATGATAGTCTCTACTCGCTCTGCCAACCCTGATTTTTATGTGGCAAACTGCCTTTCTCAAGCGTCTGCCTCGATTGCTCCAGCCTAATCAACTCGCCATCTTTGAGGCGTGTTTAATTGGTTTAATTTCTGGTTTAGCTGCCGTCTCTCTGAAGCAAGGAGCCGCCGCGATCGCAGGTTGGCGCTTAGATCTGGCCCATCAATATCCGGTCTGGGTCGTGTTGCCCATTGTGGGATTGGTGGGAGGATTTTTGGCAGGGTTGCTAATTGAACGAGCCGCCCCCGAAGCGACCGGAAGCGGCATTCCGCAAGTGAAAGCAGCGCTGGGGCACGTCTCGATCGCGCTGAATGCACGAGTGGCGATCGTCAAACTTTTCAGCACACTGCTCTCCCTGGGATCGGGCCTGACATTGGGACGGCAAGGCCCGACTGTGCAAATCGGAGCCGCGATCGCCGCTCAACTCAGCGCTTGGGTGCCCACGTCGCCAGAACACCGCCGCCAGCTTATCGCTGCGGGTGCTGCCGCCGGGCTTGCTGCCGGGTTTAATGCCCCGATTGCTGGAGTCTTGTTTGTTGTCGAAGAGCTCTTGCAAGACGTGTCGGGGCTAACTTTGGGAACCGCCATCCTCGCATCCTTTATAGGTGCCGTCGTGTCTCGGCTTTTAGGCGGTGGCGGACTCAACGTGAATATGACGGGACTGTATACGAGCTTCTCGATCGCTGAGATTCCTTTATTTATCGCACTAGGAATTTTAGCGGGATTGTTCGGTGCCCTATTTAATCGAGGCGTACTCTTGAGCCTGGCGTTTAATCGTCGCTCTTTAAAGGTCGGCTTACCCTGGCGAATCGGCTTTGCAGGATTGATATCAGGGTTGGCAGTCGCCTTTCTCCCGGCGGTTTTGCGCGACACCGCAAGTCTGCAAGAGGTTTGGCTCACCAGTGCGCTGGGCTGGAAAATCACCGCGCTCATTTTTGTCACCAAATTCATTCTGACTTTGATCGCGTCTGGGTCAGGTGCCCCCGGAGGATTGTTTGCACCCTCACTGATTTTGGGGTCTGCGCTGGGCTATCTCGTCAGCACAGCCGCCCAGCATTTGCAGTTAATGGGCATTCCGTTAGGCGTTGAGTTTGGTGAAGGACTGATTACCACCTCAGCCCTGGCAGGCATGGGAGCCTTTTTTAGTGCAGTCACCAGAGGCCCGATTACGGCGATCGTCATTGTCTTTGAGATGACCACTAACTTTAATCTGGTGTTGCCTTTGATGATCGGCTCAGTGACCGCCTATCTGGTCGCTGAAAGCATCTACGGTGGATCAATTTATAAACATTTGTTGGCATCGAATGGCATTCACCTCAAGCCAGAAACGGCGATCGATACCCGTCTCGCGGGGTTAACTGCTGCCGATATTATGCAGCGTCATGTCGAAACTGTTTCAAGTCAGATGAGATTAGATGAAGCGATTCAGGCATTTTCACGATCGCACCATCGCGGCTTTCCAGTAGTCGATGATGGCAAGTTAGTTGGCATTGTCACCCAAAGCGATTTAACGAGAATTCACGAGCGCGATCTGGCGGGAGATTTATTTCTAAATCTGATTATGACTCCCAATCCAGTCACGGTTAGCCCGACGGCTCCGCTCTCTCAGGTTCTCTATCTGCTCAACCGATTTAAAGTCAGTCGTCTACCCGTGCTCGAACGGCGTAAATTGCTGGGCATTATCACCCGCGCTGACATTATTCGCGCTGAGTCAGATCAGCTCAGTGGTGAAGTTAAGCAAGTGGGTATACAACCAGATCCGTCTTATGTGGTTTATCAAACCCGTGCGCCTGCGGTCGGAAAAGGACGGTTGCTCGTGCCGATTTCTAACCCTCAAACCGCCGAGTCTCTGCTGCAAATGGCAGCCGCGATCGCCCGTGAGCGTCACTATGAGTTGGAATGTCTACAAGTGATTCCGATCGCTCGACACCAAGATCCGGCTGAAACGCCAGTTTCGACTACGATCAGCCGTCGTCTTTTAAAACGCGCCGCTCGATTGGGCGAAGAGTGGCAAATTCCTGTGCATACTCAGGTGCGAGTGACTCACGATGTGGCTCACGCCATTTTAGAAGCGGTTAAAGACCGCCACATTGACCTGCTGCTCATGGGCTGGAAGGGCAGTACGGTGACACCGGGGCGAGTGTTTGGCAGTGTAGTCGATACCATCATCCGGCAAGCGAGTTGTGATGTGGTGTTGATCAAAAATCCCAACTCAGCGCCTGCACATCCTAAGCTCGATCGCTGGCTGATCCCCACCGCAGGCGGACCCAATTCTCGTAAGGCAATTCAGCTTTTGCCTGCTTTTGCGCGTTTAACAAAACAGCCAGAAGTATTTTTGTGTCAGGTGCATCAGCCTGAGCGATCGCGAACTGATATCGAAGCCTTAAAGGATGCGATGGTGTTTTTGAGTAATCGTCTGCGGTGCCCCGTGGTGTTGCGATCGGTTTGTGCCAACTCGGTGTCTGAAGCCGTGGTGGATCTGGCTCAAAAAGATCAGTGTGATGTGATTGTGCTTGGCGCAACGCGAGAGGGACTGCTGCAACAGGTGATCAAAGGGAATATTCCAGAAGAGATTGCACGGCAGTGTGACTGTACGGTAATTTTGGTGCGAGGCGCGATCAAATAAAAAGTGGTTCGCTTTGATACATTCTCGACCAGAGCGATCGCGTTAAGTGGAACTAAGTTTGTGTTTAAAGCGCCCCCTATGAGATTGAATGGTTTGCTAGTTAAGACGATCAATCACTCCACTCTAAAATCCTTAAGCCTGATTGCGGTTTTCGGAGCGCTGCTAGGATCATGCGGCAGCCCCAGTGCTAATTCACCCACTTCACCCACAGGGGCATCTCCAGAATCGCCCGCCGCCGGGAAAGACTTTACGGTTGGCATGGTGCTAGTCGGGCCCAAACAAGACGGCGGCTGGAATCAGGCACAATTTGAAGGCATTCAGACTGCTTTAAAGACCATTCCCGGCACAAAGTTGGAGTATGTCGATAAAGTCAACGTTGCCGATCGTCCCAATGTTAAAGGCTCTCAAGTTGCCGATGATCTGATCAGCAAAGGTGCCAAGTTTGTGATTTTTAACTCTGACGATTTTAAAGATGATGCGCTGGCAACCGCAAAAAAACACCCCGATGTGACAGTGATTCACGCCTCTGGTGACTATGCCTGGAAGGAAGGGAAAAACTTCAAAAATCAGCCAAACCTGGGCAACATCATGGGGCGGATGGAGTATGGCAAAATGATCGCGGGCTGTGCTGCCGCCTTGGGAACCGAAACCGGAAAAATCGGCTATCTCGGCCCCCTAATTAACGATGAAACGCGCCGCTATTCGTCATCTGCCTACCTGGGGGCAAAATATTGTTGGGAGACCTACCGCAAAAAAAAGGCAGAAAACCTCAACTTCAAAGTCACTTGGATTGGGTTTTGGTTCAACATTCCCGGTAAGACTTTAGACCCGACCAAAGTCGCAGATGACTATTATAACGGTGGCTATGATGTCGTTATGTCGGGGATTGACACACCCGAAGCCGCCGTGCAGGGCAAAAAAGCGGCGGAAGCTGGAAAAAAAGTCAAATTTGTTCACTATGACTTAGCCTCTGGCTGCAATCTGGCACCTGATATTTGTCTGGGAGTGCCTTATTACAACTGGTCGTTTCCTTATGCGAACTCGATTAAAAAAGCGATCGCGGGCAACTATACCAGCGAGTTTACCTGGCTTGCACCCGATTGGAAAGATATCAACAATCCTGAAACGTCAATGGTTGGTTTCAATCCTGGAACCGCACTGGGCGATAATAAAAAGTTTTTGGATGAGTTTATCAAAGGCTTAGGAGATGGCAGCATTAATCCCTTTAAAGGCCCGTTAAACTTCCAAGACGGAACGCCGTTCTTAAAAGCAGGAGAAACCGCAACCGATCAACAAATTTGGTATTTGCCACAATTGTTAGCAGGAATGGAAGGATCAAGCAAATAAGACGTAGGGGCATGGCACCGCCGTGCCCATTAGGATTGCAAGTAACCAATATTTTAATCTATAGCAATTCTATTTCAGTTGTAAGAGTGGGACAGGCTTCCAGCCTGTACGGGCAAGATGCCCATCCCACAATTCACTTAACGTCAGTTCGACAGAAATAGTTCGCTCCGAACAGCTTTGTTGAGCCGAAGGCAGTGTGAATTCGGGAAGCCCCCTAAATCCCCCAAAGTTGGGGGACTTCAAGCCAAAATTCCGGTTTCAAAGTCCCTCAGAATGGGGGATTTAGGGGGCAGAAGCCGCTGATAACGAAGCGAAAAAACTCGTCGAACTGACGTTCACTTAGGATTGCTATACGAGCCCAAGCCAATCATAGATGACAACTGATGAGAGTCGAACTTCAGAATATTTCAAAACGGTTTGGCAGTGTTCAAGCAAATGATCAGGTTTCGTTGCTCGTTGAAGCAGGCACAATTCATGGATTGTTAGGCGAAAATGGAGCCGGAAAAAGCACACTCGTTAAAGTGCTGAGTGGGTTTATCAGCCGAGATTCTGGAGCAGTCTTGCTAGACGAAAAATCGGTTGAAATTAAAACGCCTGCTAACGCGATCGCTGCTGGCATCGGAATGCTGCACCAAGATCCGCTAGACTTTCCGCCATTGTCGGTGTTAGACAATTTTATGGTAGGCAAAACTGGGACAGGATTTATTGATCGGGGGCGATCGCTCCGTCAATTACAGCAGTTAGCGGCTCATTTTAATTTCAATCTCAACGGCTACGAAACCGTCAACAATCTCACGGTTGGCGAACGTCAGCAGTTAGAACTTCTGCGCTTATTGTCGCTAGGTGTCAGCACCCTGATTTTAGACGAACCCACAACCGGAATTTCTGCTTCTCAAAAGACTGCCCTGTTTGAAGCAGTTAAGCAACTAGCAGCCCAGGGCAAATCAATTATTTTTGTCTCCCATAAACTCGAAGATGTCGAAGAATTATGCGATCGCGTCACTGTTCTTCGTCACGGTAAAGTCATAGGTCGGGCTGAGATTCCTTGCCCTGATGCGGTGCTGATCGAGATGATGTTTGGTCGCGAATTAGCCCTCCCACTCAAGCCCCAAACTCGCCAATCCGAAGCGGCACTGCAACTCGAAAAGATTCGCGTTGACACCGATCGACTGTCTCTTCACCTCGGCGATCTTACCGTCTATAAAGGCGAAGTTATCGGACTCGCTGGACTCGAAGGCAGCGGACAAGAATTATTGCTATTACTCTGCGCGGGGTTGCTGCACTCTGCTTCAGGTCAGATGGTGATCAATGGTATGGAGATGACGCACAAACCCTACCAGGAATATCTCGATCGTGGGATTGGATATCTACCCGCTGATCGTTTAAAGGAGGGATTGGTAAGCGGATTGTCAATTCACGAACACGTTGCCCTACGGACTCCTGCTCGAAGTTTTTTTGTCGATTGGAAAGAAACTTTAAAGCAGACGGTGCAGGCGATCGCGATCTTCAACATTCGCGGTAAGCCCAACACACCTGTAGAACGATTATCGGGCGGCAATCAACAGCGCACTCAATTAGCATTGCTGCCAGTGCCATTAAATCTGTTGTTAATGGAGCATCCAACTCGTGGTTTAGATATCGAATCAGTGTTGTGGGTGTGGCAACAATTGATTGCTCGATGTCAAACCGGAACGACGATTTTGTTTATGTCCTCCGATTTAGATGAAATTATGCGCTATAGCGATCGCGTCATTGTTTTTAGTGGCGGTCAAGCCTCTCGCCCGATCGCTGTTGCGGATCTCACTGTCGATCGCTTAGGAGAACTAATCGGCGGCAGGTTAAGCGATACGATGGAGCCATTAGCAATTTCATGACCCAAAAAACTCTTTATTATCAACTGGCTGCGATCGCGCTGGCGTTACTGTTCATCACAACAATCATTTTAGTGGTGGGCGCGTCTCCCATTGAAGTGATCGCTGCGATGTGGTCGGGTTCTTTTGGCACAGTGGGACAATTTGCGAGAGTAATCGCAACTCTTGCGCCTCTTTTGCTGTGTGCGAGTGGATTGTTATTTACATTCACAGCAGGATTATATAATCTAGGCATTGAAGGACAGATTGCGTTTGGAGCGATCGTTTCCACGTTTGCAATTCAACTGACTCAAAATGCGCTCTCTCCAGCGTTGGTGATTTTGTTAGCAATTCTCATGGGCGGTGTTGGGGGCGTTTTGTGGGGGTTACTCACGGGTGCACTCAACGTTTATGGCCGCATTAACGAAATTTTTGCAGGCTTAGGTCTTAACTTTGTCGCCGATGGGTTAGCCCTCTACTTAATTTTTGGCCCTTGGAAGCGTGAAGGCGTTGCCTCAATGAGCGGCACTGAGCCGTTTTCAGAAGCGTTGTGGTTGCCGACGTTTGGTGATACTGATGCCAGCCCGATCGCGTTGCTGATTGCGATCGTTGCCGTTGCCATCACGCTAATTACTTTGCAAGGCACCTATTTTGGTTTGCGTCTACGAGCCGTTGGGCAGAATCTTCGCGCTTCCTATACATTAGGCATTCCTTCAATTCGTCAATTGCTGAGTGCGTTTGCGATCTGTGGTGGGTTTGCTGGTGTTGCCGGAGCGTTACAAGTGCTGGCGGTTTTTCATCGTCTGATTCCTAATATTTCTAGTGGGTTAGGTTATCTCGCGCTATTAGTCGCCATGTTGGTAGGGCTGAATGCTTGGTTTATTCTTCCCGTTGCATTTTTCTTTAGCGCTTTGAATATTGGCAGTCTACAGTTGCCGTTAGATTTGAATTTAGAATCTTCTCTCGCGGGTGTGATTCAAGGAACGCTAGTTTTGTTTGTGTTGTTGGGAAGAGGGGTCAGCGAATCGCTCCGCCAAGCCCCCAAAAATCCCACCTCGTAGGGACATGGCACTGCCGTGTCCACTATCCTTGCAGTAACACACCATTCAATCCACAATCCTAAGCATCGATCTCTAGAGAACCGACCGGATAAGCAACGCACGTCAGCACATAACCCGCTTTCTGATCCGCGATCGTCAATGCGGTTGGAGAAGTCTGATAGCGAACTTCTCCCTTCTGAACGCTCACCTTACACGCCCCACACGCGCCAACTCGACAAGCATGACGCAGTTGAACGCCTTCTTGTTCTGCTGCTTCTAAAATAGACATACCATCGTCTGCCAAAACCCGTTGATCAGATTTGGTGAAGTGAATCACAGAAGCCGTGTTTTGGGAAGCGGATTGAGCTGAGCGCAGCGGATCTGAACGAGAGTTTTTACCATTGCTGGCACTCAAAAACTCAGACGGAAGCGTTTTGATCAACGTCGCATCGAGCTGCCCCTCCTCAGATGCAGACCGGGCTGAAACGGGTGAGCTTGACGACTTGCCGCCAAAGCTTTCTTCTTGGTAGTTTTGCATGGGAAATTCCAGCTTTTCTAACAAAGAGCGAGTCGTTTGCATAAAGCCTTCTGAACCACACACGTAAACCGATCGCTCCAGAAAATCGGGTGCCATTAGGGGCAGCATCGATTCAGAAATGCGTCCGGTCAATCCCATCCAAGCGTGTTTGGGAGACGGTCGAGTTACGGTGATTGCTAAACGCAGATTTGGCATTTGAGCCGCGATCGCTTCTAACTCTGCCCGAAACACAATATCTTCTGGCGAAGCAGCACTATAAAGAAAGATAATGTCGCAGTCTGTCAGCGTGTCTTGCACCCAACGCACCATTGACATCATGGGCGTGATGCCGCTCCCGGCTGAGATCAACAGTAGTTTAGAGGGCACTTGGGGCAAACAGCTAAAGTTCCCCATCGCGCCGCCGATCAGCTTGACGCGATCGCCGACTTTAAGATGATCGTGCAACCAATTAGAGACCAGACCGGGGGACAATTCTGGCTGATCAGGCGGGCTGGGCACTCGCTTAACAGTGACGCTCAAGTGATAAGGGCGGGTCGGAGACGAAGAAATCGAGTAGCAGCGGATGACTGGCTTGTTATCAACCACAATCTCTAAATTGACAAACTGCCCTGGTTGATAGCAAAACAACACGGGCGGTTCTGCAACAAAACAAAAGGTTTTTACGTCAGGAGTTTCATCAACAATGCGACAACAACGACAGAGCAAATCTTCTCCTGCCCAGATCTGAGTCGGTAGCATATTAGAATCGATCGCAGTTTCAGCCGCCGCAGACAAAGGAGCTACCAAGGCTTCAACGTGTAAAAATGTTTGCCCAAGCTGAAGCAAGTCACCAGGTTGAAGGGGATGCGGATCGTCTATGGGAATGGTCTCACCATTGAGTAGTGAACCCGATGCGCTGCCCACATCAACAAAATAGTAAGTCGGGTCGAGATAGACAATTCGCCCATGAACTCGACTCACCTCTGGACTCATCAGCACTAAATCACAGGTGGTGCTGCGTCCAATCACCCACTCTGTTTGTCCGGGGTGGGATGCTTGAAGCTGATGATTTTGAAATTCTCGTTGCTCAAAGTTGACTGACTTTAGAATCAACATCGTGAGTAACCTCCTGGGTGATCAGTGATTGGCATGAATTCTTACCGCTTGTCATTAAGCGTTCGATTTTTTGGATGGTTTTGCGATCGTTCTTGCTAGAGTTACCGCCGTGTGAAAGGCTTCTGTTGACGGTTGAGAGCCAGACAGAATCTCTGAATTTGTGGCAGCGATCGTCTCGATCGTCGAAAAGTGATCGGCATCAGTTAGCTGCAAATCTTGTCTCAGTTGCCGACAAAATTCAAAACTGCCAGAGGCACTCGTGGTTTGTTGCCGCAACAAGTCGAGTACAACACCTGTATAGGTTTGCAGTCGCAATTGTTGAGAGACTCCCTGCAAAACTTTTACCAGCGTGTAAATTTCATCTGGCGTAAGATCATCGAGCGATCGTCCTTCTAGCAGCGTTGGCTCGATCGACAGCTTTTGCAGTTGTTTACGCAAACTAGTGGTCATGTTTTCGCGCTCATATTGAGTGCGGGTGCGGCGAAAAGTGCGATAGAGCCACAGAGAGCCAACCAAAACAATGAGTGCGTTAAAGGCAAACAATGGATAATCGGGCAAGCGATTTAACGAAGGACGGGCCCCATAAGAAAAGAATGTCCAAAAAGAAGTGACGGTAAACAGCGTGAACACAATATGTTGTGCTTGCTCTTGAGAGATCGCGCGACCTTTTCGGACAATCACCTTGCGACACAGTTTTTCTAATATCAGCCCTAATGTTAGAGTGATCGCAATCAAAACCGCAAACGTGATGAAAACTGCGAACGCTTTTGGAATCGGAATGGCGTGGTTATAAAGATAAAAACCTGTGTCGAATGCATTGGCAACTTGATCTCGTTCGTGAGTCCATGCACCTGTAAAATAATAATCCCAATTGCCTGCGTAGAGAAAATAGTATAGGTAAAAAGCAATCACCATGCCTAGATACCCATATTGAACGAGCCGCCGACCTGGTTTAGTAAAATCTGTCCAGTAGGTTTTTTCGGCATCAATGTCGATGCAAGCCGCTTTACATCCGACACAGGCGCTTTGTTCTTGACCCGTTTTTGAGTCGGTGGTACGACACATTGACTGAGTAATCGTTGCCCTGGGTTTGAGATAATTTTGACTGCCCAACAGCGATCGCGGCCCCGTATAAACCATTTGCACAGGTGCCATCGGGCAAAAATATTGACACCAGCTTTTGCCTGCATATAGATAGCCGATCAGCATTGCACAGAAAATCGTTGCAATCAGAAAAATTCCCAAGGCAAACCGATCGGAGTTGACATATAAAATGCGAAGTCCTAACCCCAGCACAAATAGCCCAAACTGAACATAGAGATGATTGCGTCCTAGCCAAGAGTTTTCGCCGATCGTCACCACTTCTCGCCGAACTTCACCCGTGACCCGATCGACCACCTTTCGCCGTCGCTGAATTCCCAACGCGCGCGGAATCTGTGACAAAAATGAGAGGGGACAAATCCGTCGCCAAAATTCATGTCCAAGCACCAATAGAACAAAAATCCCAGTGGGCACCACCATTGCCCACCAGATCAAAGCACTCATTGAAAAGGCTGACTGGGGCAGACACCGCTCTCGAACCTTGACGCACTGACTAAGATTAACGTGAAAGGGACTGCTTAGATTGTTGGGTTGAGTCCACGCGGTGGTGATGGGATCATAAAAAAGCGACGCAATTAACAATAGCCATCCAATGGTGAGTAACCAGCGAACGCGATGCATGGTCTTCTCGGAAACTTGATTCAGCATAGGTGTTACCTCTTTTCGGAACGGTTAGCGTCACGTCAGTTAGACACGACGAAAATGCAAAATCAGATCAAAATTTATCGATAAACAACCCCGTGAAAACAGTAGCCGTTAGTAAATTGATTAATGAATCGCTTCGTGATTGATTTGCCAAAAACTCACCCGTTTATTTGCATTCCAAGTCACTAAATAGTCATGATCTGGACTAAATGCAACATTCGCTGGATGCTCTAGTGTTCCTGTCTCTCGCATCACTAAATTTCCAGATTGAGGAATCCAAGTGCGAATGCTGCCGTTGCTATGAACGGTCATAATATTGCGATTGCACCTGGAAATTAGAATAGGATTAGCAGAGGCCTCTGGCAAAACCTGGACTAAAGCTTCGCGGTTGAGATCCCACATCAGCCCTCGGTCTTTGCCGAAGCTAATCAGCGTGTGATCATTGACCAGTTGTAAGCCAACGATCGTGTCGGTATGCCCTGAAAACGTTCGATGAATCTTCCCAGTGCGGAGATCCCAGACTTGAAGCTGACGATTAGCACAAGGTGCAGCTTTGCAGAAACCGCGACTGGCAGTGATCAGAGTGTTAGAAGTCGCGCCGTAGGTGATAGCAGTCACGTCTGCTTGCGGGAGGTTTAGAGTTTGCAGCAGTGCGCCAGTTTTTAAATTCCATTGGCGCAAGGTTCTATCTTTACTACTACTACTGACCAATGTTTGTAGATCCGGACTAATTGCGATCGCGGTTACAGACTTTTGATGTCCTTTAAAGGTTTTAAGAAATTTTCCTGAAGCTGCATCCCAAAGTTGGAGAGTGCCATCTTCGCGACCACTGACCAACAATTTGCTGTTTTGGCTAATGGCTAACGTCGTCACGGGTGCTTTATATCCCACCAGAGTTTTGATGCGCCTCCCACTGGGCAACGACCACAGGCGTAAGACATGATCGGCTCCGGCAGTCACCATGACTTGATTGTTGGGGGCAATCAGCACCCGCTCGACCCCCGATTTAATCGACATTTCTCGCAGCATTGTTAAATGCCCATCAGACTGGGGAAGAAACCTCTGTTCCAGTTGAGTAAGGGCAGATTTAGCTTGCTGACCATAATCAGAAAACCATCCTCCCATTGTCCCTTTAAAAGCCTGCGAAGCGATCGCTCCGATTAACAACATTGTGCTGGCAGGCAAAACCATCTGTTGCACCCATGAGCGCTGACTCGTCCCTTTCTGCCTAAAACGTTGGGCTGCGGGCAATGCCTGAAGGTCGGTCAAAACCTCTGATGCTTGCTGGTAGCGATCGCCGACCCGACTTCGCACCATTCGATTGAGAATTGCCAGCAGCTCTGATGAGACAGACGACGGTTGGAGATAGCGTTGCCAATCTAGCTCTCCTGAAATCAAATCCTGCTTAAACTGTCGCGGATCAACACCCGTCAGCAAGTGAATCACCAAAATTCCTAGCCCATAAAGATCACTATTGGTCTGAGCCATTCCCAGACGTTGTTCGTCAGGCATATAGCCAGGGGTGCCAATTTCAAGCGGAAGCTCGGTGTCAGGTTGCATACTAGACTCGGTTTCTGGCAGGCAATAAGCTGCGCCAAAGTCAATCAAAACCACCTTACTGTCTCGACGACGACAAATTAAATTGCTCGGCGTAATATCGCGATGAATCACCCGATGCGAATGAATGTAGTTCAAAATAGGAAGCATTTCTAGCAGCAGGGCGATCGCCGCCTTTTGGGTAAAGCGTTTTCCCTGACTCAGCCAGGTGCTGAAATTTTCACCCTCAATATACTCTTGCACCAGATAAGTCGAATCTTGCTCTTGACTATAAGCAAAGAGCGTCGGAATTTGATGGTGATGTCGCCCAAACTGCTCTAACAGATGAGCTTCTGTCTCAAACAAGCGATGTGCGGTCTCTAGCGAAATCGTGCTGTGCAAGGGCAGTTTGAGGCACTTGACGACGCACAGCGGATGTCGAGGAAGATATTTATCACGAGCCAGATAGGTTTCGCTAAATCCTCCCGCTCCTAGCTTCTCTAAAATCAGGTAGCGTCCAGTTAATAGTTGCCCAATCATGCTCATACCCTTTGAGCGCGGACGTGCTCAAATCGCTGGTGTCCGCGAAATTCATTAAAAAACTCGTCGCGATCGTCCAGAAGGACTGAACAGGTGAATGTTGGACGTTCTTAAAGGCCTGCGAAACTTACCACAGCCTTGACTGTCTTCGCTGCCGCTCGTTGGGACAGTAGAATTTTCTTACTCAGGTTATAAATGCTGTGAAAAATTAAGCCAAAGCGGTAGACGAACCTCAGCTTAACCCTGATCCACTCACAATTCAGTTGCAATACTGGTTAGATGCTCGTGTAGATTATAACGACAAGTATCATTCTTGACTACCCATTCTGCAAAAAATGACTAAAAAAAGAGTAGATTAATTGGAACTGAGTCTAACGCACCCGTTCTAATTAACTGTAGGGGTAGCGCCCCCGTGCCTACCCTAACGACTGGAGGGCAACCACCGGGGGATTGCCCCTACCCAATCCTCTCTCTATTGGGCAACGCTAGAATAATTTGCTGATGTAGATATTGTGTGCCAATTCGCCAACAAGCCTACCCAAAACTGCTGATTATTATCAACATTGGAGATTAAAGACTGTGACACTTTAGAAACAAGCACAGACACGGATTTTAATTTGTTGAGAATCAATGAACCTAAGACGCAGTAATCAGAATGGGTGAGAATGAGTCAATTGAGCAAACGCTTACAAAATGGTTTAGCCTTTTGCTAAGGTAGACACGTTTGCCGAGAAAGATGGGTGTAGCTACTAGAGGGTTCGTCAATCAGGGTCGAACTCGCGCAATTTAAGCGACTGGTGATTAAGTCAACAAATCCTCAGCTTCAAGAGCTTTGAGAAATGATTGGCTCAGATCACTGCCAACCTTCGGGGTAGATGTAAACCTACTCAATATAGCTCCGCCCAAAATACAGGCATAGATTCAAAGATGAGTTCTACTTTTTGGGATATTCCTGGAATTCAATCTCGCAAGTCATTAGAGTTTTTAGAGCGATCGCTGCCTCCGATTGGGGTATATGACGATCAAGGACAGATCATTCACGCAAGCCAGAGCTTCTTAGAACTGCTGCCAACCCCTGTTGTGCCAGCTAACTTCTTGGATTGTTTTCCATCCACATCGATCGCCTTCACCGAACTGACAAAGTTTTGGGATCGGGCTTTGCAAGGAGAAACGACTCGTTTTCTCTCTAAAACTAGAGACGCAGAAGAAACGCTTGAATGTTCCCTTCAATTTGACTCAGATGCAAAACTGATGTGGGTCAATGCTAAAAAAATTGATGCCGTAGAAAGGATTCGCAACCTCACAGAAGCTTATGAACGAGCAATTTCAAGATCTGCTCACGCTAACCTGGCGACTGTTTTGATCAATCCGCAGGGTGGCATCATTCAGTGTAATCAAAATCTGCACAAGCTTTTGGGAACGAGCGATCGAGACCTCCTCAATCTTGAGCAATTTGTGCATCCTGACGATCGGCTAATTGATCAGCATTTAAAGCAGAATTTGCTGAATGAAAGCATTCACACTTATACGATCGAGAAGCGGTTCATTGCTAAAAACAACGAAGTTCTTTGGCTGAATGTTAACGTTTCCTCGATCGCAATTTCTGCTTGCATCCATGGGCATCAACGCTATTACGCGGTGCTATTAGAGGATGTTACAGAAAGTAAAAAAATCTATAGCACGTTAGTCAGAACCGAAGAAAAGTGGAAGACACTCTTTCTAAATAGCCCTTATTTGTTTATTCAAACCAGCCCTAGCGGACAAATGATCTATGTGAGTTCTGCGGTTGAAGACTTGTTGGGCTATCAACAAGAAGAGTTGCTCGGTCGGCAGATCAAAGAACTCATTCACCCCAGCAATCTCAATGAAGTTGAACTGGCTCTACAGCTATGGAACAGCCACATTCAAGCCAATCAGCCCAGCATCGAATGTTGGTGGCGATCGAAGTCTAATCGATGGGTTGCATTGTCGATTCAAGGGCAACAGTTTCCATCAGCGTTAGAAATTGATGGCGTGATCATCAGTGGACACAATATTACCGATCGTAAATGTTTAGAAGTCGAACTGAGAGCTAATGAAGAAAAGTTTAGATCGCTGGTTCTCAACAGTTTAGGCGCTGTGTTCCGCTGTGATTCTAGCTACATGATGGAATTCGCCAGTGACGGAATTCAAGACATTACCGGGTATCCAGCTTCAGTGTTTGTCAATAATCAAGTTCGATCGTATCTCAGTATTGTTTACCCAGATGACATTCACATTCTCAAAGACTCCCTCGTTCAAGCGATTTTAGACCGCTATCGCAGTTCGATCGACTATCGAATTATTGATGCTAACGGTCAGATTCGTTGGGTGAGCGAACGTAAACAAGGATTTTTTGACCAGAACGGTAATTTATTATGGCTCGATGGCGTGCTGCTAGATATCAGCGATCGTAAGCCTCTAAAGGTATTACGTCACCGTGAAGCGATCGACTGAAATTGGGTATTGCTGAATCGAAGCATGAATTTGCCCTAGAATTCTTGTCCCCTCTCCCAAAGGGCTACCGTGTACACACAAGTCTCTCAATTCGTCATTGCCGAGATCTTCGCCCCCTAAATCCCCCATTCTGGGAGACTTTGACCCAGGCTTTCAGTTTCAAAGTCCCCCAATTTTGGGGGATTTAGGGGGCAGAAGCCGCTCACAACGAAGCGAAATGACTTATGTACACACGGTAGCCCTTTGGGAGAGGGTTGAGGGTGAGGGCAAACTTTGCAATTAATGTCACCCTTCAGCAACGCCTGAAATTGAATCGTATCGAAAGGCGATTCTTAACAAATCTCCGGGCTTCTTCGTCTAATCTTTTACTTAGACTTTCTAGATTAAGAGAGCTTTAGGATAGAATAAGTTCACCGAGTTGACCCACTTGGGTCGATCGAGTTAGTTTAATCAAATCGCTCCGTGGTGTGTAGGTTCCACAATTTTTTTGCCCTAATATGAGTCGTGAAATTTCCCCGGTGGGCGTTGACGAGCGGCTAATTCAAGCAGCGATCAAATCAGACGTTGAGGCGGTGACTGAAAGGGTTTTTCAGAATACGCTTGATCCAGCAGAAACCATACTTGAAGACGACCTTGAGCGTCAGGCTGACTTACTCGATCATGCGATTCAACTTCCCGCCAAGGCTAAGGTGGCTTTGATTCGCAGACTCATTTCTCAACTCGAAGCTGACAACATTCAAACCATTGTCGAATTTGGGCTAAGAGAGATTGGCGATCGTCATCGTCATGGTGTCGCTGCATCTGCCCCAGTCGAGCACAACACTCGTCTGCTGCTCAAAAAAGACTACAGTTATCAAGCTCGCGGGTTGACTGAACCCACTCAATATTTTGTCTATTTAAGGCGGCGTAAACCCAAGTTAGATCGATACATTGGTACGCTGTTTCATCTGCCTCAAGGCTGCGCGCTTTCCTACTTTCTAGATGCTGAAGAACGGCTGATCTTTAACCCCCCTCACAATGTCTTTCAACTGCGAGACAGCAAGAATCCTGACATTATTCAAGTCGTGCGTTTGCTCTGTTTAGAGCCTCCGCCGCCAGATTACACCTTCGCCAAACAGCAAAATGATCTGCCCGAAATTCAGCTACATCTAGAATATCTCGATCTCCAAACCCATCAGCCGATCGCAAAGCTGACTTACCCGTTTCCGATGTGCATGCACGAGGGCGGCAAGCTCGATCGCTATCGTTGGGAAGTGACCACAGTCACCCAGGCTCCCGAACTGCTGATCGCACGTCAGCATTTCCCTCAAACGTCTGTGGTTGAACCTTTGCCTTCAACAAATTCTGTCTCATCGCCGCAACTCGACCTCAACTCGCCCCTCGATCGCGCTGAGCAGGTTGCTCAACCCCTGCGCCGAGTGCTAGAACTGCAACCAAAACTACTGACCTTTTATTTGAGCGATCGGGGTGACGCAGATGCGATTTTAAAACGAATGCGTTTATGGGTGGCTTGGAGCGAGAAAGCTATGCCCCAATCGAAATGGGAAATTATTCAAGATGCGGGCGATTACACCCTGATGAATGCCCGGTTTAAGCGGCGAATTCTGCGATTCTCACCCAATCTGAGCGCTGTTGTCTTAGAACATTCACTTCCCGTTTTAATGAAGTGGTTTCACGATTTGAGTTTAGCGGTGTCCCAGGCCCAAAGCCAGAGACAATATAGTGCTGTTCAATTAAAGCTGGCTCACACCCTGTTTATAGAGATGAGTCTTCCTCAGACTGATCCCCTGATTGCCCTGAAGAAATTGTTTGGACTAGAGTTTTCTAAACCTGCTCCGACCAAAGGCTAATACCAAACAAACGATGTCTAGAGGGCACGACATGTCGTGCCCCTACTGTGCCTTCTTTCAGACTATTGTGGGATGGGCATCTTACCCATACAGACTAGAAGCCTGTCCCACAATTCACTTAGGATTGCTATATCTAAACCCAGTCTTCGTAATCTTCACCGTCTCTGGCGGCACAACGGTTGGCATCATCGGTGCGTCTGCGGTGGCGATTTGCAGCAGAGCCGCGTCTGGCTCATAGCGTTTTGTCATTGCCTGCTGCAACAACTCCTGAACCGGGAGACTATTGTAGAGGGGAGAACCCTCAAGCGACTTGATTGCGTCAATCACCCCCTGCCAATCTGCTGCCGATTTAGCGGCAACTGCCTGATTAAACAATTTAGCTTGTTGACTCCAGCGCTGCTTTAGTTCTGTGCCGCGATCGTGCCATTGGCTAGTTTCTGGAATGCTGTTTAATAGAGCGATCGCAGGTGTAATCTCAGCTTGTTGAATGTGGCTGGTTGCCTGGCGCACTAACTCCTGTGACCATTCTTCCTGAAGTTGTTGCACCAACTCATAGTGCTGACTGTTTTTTGGGATTCCAGCAACGGTGTTGACGGCTTCTGTTAACTGGTCGCGACTTGCAGCAGCTTGCGCCTGGTTTAGTAAGTCGGCGTATGCTGCCTCCATTTGGCTGGGCAATTTGTCTAACTGCTCATGGCTTTGCAACTGATCACTCCATTGATGATTAGAAAGTTGCTCTGGAGACGCGGCTGTGGAGTGTTGTACTGCTTTAGAACAATGTTTTTCTACTCCAGCACTGTTAGATGGCTGTTCGCAGGGTTGGGTATTGATCTCTGCGGCTGCTTGTGAACCATTGTTGATCAACAGTGCAGAGCAAACAATCATGCCACTGCTGGCAGCCATTCTGAGGTCAGAAGCATTGAAGGGCAAGCGGCGGTTTGTCTTAAACGAGGGTGCGATCGAGGGGTCGGTAATCGGCTCTAATAGCTGATGGCTCATAATTGGAAAATTACACAATAAACGATCGTAATAGATGCACCCTAATTAGACCTTCTGCATGAATCCGGACAGCTCTCTCCCCAAGAAGAGGGAACAAGAGAGTTCTGGCTCCCTTCTCCTTGGGGAGAAGGGTTGGCGAGGGCTTCGCCCCACTTCGTGAGGAGGGCGGAGTATTGATGCAGGAAGTTAATTGACTAAAAAAACTTCGAGATCGAAGACTAGACGAGGGTGAAATTGGCCTCTGAAAACTGTGCGACATTTGCCAACCCAGCCTCGCCCCGTTGATTGTCTAAATTGGCCAGCACGCTCACATTTCCACCGTCACCCAGATCTTGAGAGTAGGCCAAACGGGTCAAGCCTAGCGTCGAGTTGAAGTAGATAAAAGCGCCTGCATCGGCTGTGATGTTGTTGTTGTTGGCGATCGCACGAGCCGCAGCCCCCGCCGCCGGAAAAGGATCGGTGAGCACAATCACGTTGCCGTTGCCCGCAATTTGTGAAGACTGTCCTTTTTGAAATGTGAGGGTGTCAAGGTTCAAATCAAATTTGTTGAGCGCAAATTGGTCTTCGCCGATCGTAAAGTCTGAAATCACATCAGGCTGGTTTAGGACATTAATACCCGTTTTTCCAGCAGGTGCAGCAATGCCGTTTGCAAACACATCGCCTGCATAGGCAAATTGATCAGCTCCTTCGCCCCCGATGAGTTGATCGACTCCGCTGTCTCCAACTAGTAGATCATTGCCCACACCGCCATCGATCGTGTCGTTGCCTACACCACCCCTGAGCTGATCGGCTCCATTTTCTCCAAACAGGGCATCATTACCCGCATCACCAAAAATCAAATCATCTCCATCACCGCCGAGAAATAAATCGTTGCCTTCGTTGCCTCTAGCCGTGTTGCTGGTTGCGTTTCCAACAAATAGATCATTGGTTAGCTCGGTGCCGTTAAAGTTCACTCCATCGGTTGCGACGGTAACTGAGGTAGTCTCGCTTAGAAGCGCTGAAAGTGCCTGTAGTCCAACTGGGTTGCTAATAGTCATGGTGATTTCCTTATGGTTGATTAAACTTTGAAGCTGCTCAGATCGGCTTACACACTAGAAGCTGTTGCCATCTGAATCAGGTTGGTTGAAATAATGTGAGGCGCGATCGCGCTATTTGAAAAAGACGATTAACAGCACGACCTCAGCACCCTGAAGTTAACACCACTGATAGACTCTGCCGTTGATTCTGTTTTGACAAGTCTCTGAGAGTTAGCGGATGAAGCTTAACTAAGGTTGCACACTCCATAAGTTTACTATGAAGCACATCCTTATACCAAGAGTAAAGAAGTAAAAGGATTTATCCAACCTGGTAATCTCAGAACTTTTTGGGGCTTGCTTAAGGTTTTTATACTTAGAGAAACTTGCAAATTTAGAATGCGTTTAGGATAAATACCCATTCTGTAAAGGTTTTAGAATAATCTGAATGGCAAAATAAAAACAATACTTAGTATGTAGTGTTATATTTTTAACCAAAAGGCGGTAATTTTGCTAATTAGAACCTACTGGTTTAGGAGATTGTTCCAATTAAATAAATTATTGAATATCGTCCGGTTTATTGCGGATGAACCTGTATAAATAACAGTCAGGGTATAACTAACGACTAGTCAGCCGAAAATTAATTAGAACTATATCAACGTTGGTTCTAATTAGTCTAGACGCACGGCAAGTTGTGTTGTAGCCTATCAAAGAGTGAAGGACTGTCACTATCTTGATTGTTTACTGCTTTATAGAAGCCGTGACATAGATTAGTTGATCGAAAAGATTGTCTACTTGAACGTTTGGAACACTCTCATGAGTAGCTGCTTAAAGATTGGTAGTCGCCTATTAAACGGTGACCAAATTATCTCTGCTTTAGTTCAATACAAGCTTCTAGAACCCCTAGTCGGGCATCTCTTGTTAGATGAAGTCTTCAAGGAAGTTCCTTTATTAAAACAGGAGGTGTTTCACACCCTAGTAGGCGCGGCCGATACACCAATACCGGAGGATTTTGAGAATTTTGTCACTCAATGGTGTCAACAGAAGGAGATCACACTCGATTATTTCAAGGCAGTGATGATGCGCGAGTGGCAACTGCAAAAATTTAAGCAACTGCGGTTTGCTGATCAAGTAGAGTCAGAATTTCTTCGCATCAAGTCAGACCTCGATCGCGTGGAATATTCGCTGATTCAGCTTGATGATGGGTCGTTGGCGCAAGAAGTCTATTTTCAGCTTCGAGATGACGGCGTAGAGTTTGCACAACTGGCGCAAGAATACTCATTAGGAAGTGAGAGACACACAGGCGGCTTGGTGGGCCCGGTGGCACTCTCGACGCTGCCGATCGACGTTGCAGCCTTATTTCGCAACCAACAGACCGGAATTGTCTACGCTCCGGTGCCTGTAAACGATCGATTTTGGGTCGTGCGATTAGAGCGGGTGATCGCTGCCCGACTGACTGAGGTGACTCGTACGGCTGTGGTCGATCGTCTTTATACTCAATGGCTGCAAACACAAGTTCAAAGAGTGATTAATACGCCGGGAGCGATCGCGGTGCAGTCAAATTCGACAGAGCAACCCTACCAACCCCGCAAAGCAGCACCTCTCGGCGATAACAATTAATGTCCACCAATCAGAAGACAGGATTAACAGAGTTCACCGCGTGAGGATTCGTGTCGATGATGCAAAGTGATGAACGAATGCAATCGTTTCTGACAGATTTTTTTACGGCATGGCTGTTCAAACCGCTGCCTCCTAATCTGCGAGAATCGATCGCGTCAAAACTGCGGTTGTGTTCTTTTCAGCCAGGAGAAGTAATTTATCCTCCTAAAGAATTGCCCTCAGCCGTGCATTTTATTGTGCAGGGAAGTGTGCGGATTCTCGGCTCTGACTCACAGCAAACCCCAACGCTGGCAGTGTCGGGCGCAGGCACTGTGGTGGGTTGGGATAGCTTGATTCGTCGCGTTGGGGCAGGGTCAGTGAGAGCCGCGATGAGTTCTCAAACTGCCGATCGGGAAGTGTTAACGCTGGCGCTCTCTGCCGATGAGTTTGAATCGTTCGCCTTAAAATATTTGATGCCTGTGTTAACACAACAGGTGAGTTTGTTAGAACTCTTTGATACGCTTTCTCGCGATCGGTCGCTTTTGCTTGATCCTGCCTCTGATCTCGATTTATTAGAAGTCGTGCAGTCTATTGATCGAGAACAGTTTGCCATTGCAAAACATTGGGATGCAGCAATGTCAAATGGGTCGGCTACGCTGTCAGACGATCGTATCTGGCTGGTTAGCAGTGGTGAAGGTCTTAACTTACCGATCGGGACACCTATCACCCACGTCAACCAATTGCAGCAAACTCGTCCCTCTCGATTCCCGGTGCGTTTGTTAGGACTCGATCGTGCCTGCTTAACCTCAACATTTCAACAAACTCCGGCAAGTGTTGCTTCGATCGAACCCGTTATCTCAACTGTTCCCAAAATTTCTCCACCTGATGACAAAGCTTATCCCGCTTGGAAGTCACGTTCTCCAGAGACGATCGAAGATATTGTGGCGTGTTTTGGCATGGTCTGCGAACGCTTACTAGTTCCTTATCGCCCTGATTCAATGCGCCGCTCATTAAAGCAGCAAGCGATCGATAAATTTGAACCCGTCGATCTCTATTTGCGGATTGCTCAAGCGATCGGGCTAAATGCTCAAGTGATTAACTTTACGCCTACAGGTGGCGGCATCAATCGGCTGACTACCCCCGCACTGATTCAGTTTGGTGACGTGTTTGCTGTGCTGTATGACGTGACTCCGACAACAACTGTGTTAGGTTCACCCCGAACCGGATTGGTGCGCCTAACTCCCGATCGGTTAGCAAAACAGTTGACGATCGATGATCCTTCAGATTCAGCGCCGACTACTTGCCGAGCGATTGTTCTAGAGCGATTTGCGACCACGCCGACCAAGCGGTTTGGCTTCCAGCGGTTTGTGCCAATGGTGATCAAACAGCGCGATGTTTTAGTGCAGGTCTTGCTCGCCTCGATCGTGATTCAGCTTTTGAGTTTGGGCAATCCTTTGTTGGTGCAGCAGGTGGTCGATAAGGTGATTATCGGTGCCAATGTAGGAGCAATGTCTACGTTTGGGATGTTGATGATCATGTTTGCGCTCTTAGAGGGCGTGTTGACCATTCTCCGAACGCAAATGTTGATCAGCACCACAAACCGCATCGATTTGCATCTGGGCGTTGAGATTGTGCGTCACATGCTGCACTTACCGCTCAAGTTTTTTGAGCAACGATCGGTCGGAGAGTTGGCATCGCGATTATTAGAATTAGAAAATATTCGTCAATTTATGACAGAAACTGCGATCACCACTGTGATGGATGTGGTGTTTTCGCTGTTTTATATTGGCGTAATGCTGCTCTATAACGTTCGTCTAACTCTCTGCGTTCTCGCTACCGTTCCGATTGTGATTGTTTCTACCCTGCTGATGTCTAAAATTCAGCAAAAATTGCTTCGCGTTAAAGCCGATCAGGGCGCGAAAGTGCAATCCTATATGGTCGAAGTCTTAGGCGGAATTGCGTCGGTCAAATCTCAGCACATGGAGTCTCTAGTCGAAGCAACCTGGCGCGATCGCTACGTGCAATATTTAACCAGTGGCTTCACAACCTCCAACATCAATACAGTCTTTTATTCCTACAGCAACTTTCTCAACACGGTGAGCAGTCTAATCGTGTTGTGGGTGGGTGCCGAACTAGTCTTGACAGGTGAATTAACCCTGGGTGGACTGTTCGCCTTTCGCATTTTAACCGGATATGTGACAGGCCCACTTTTGCGTTTGGCACGGCTCTGGCAGCGATTTCAAGAAACTTCGCTTTCGATGGAACTGTTAGCCGACATTGCAGACTCTCCCGCCGAAGAGGAGTTATCTCAAGAGCAACAGCTTCAAATTCCACCGATTGTTGGTCGGGTTCAATATCACGAGGTTTGTTTTGGATTTAAACCAGGGCAACTGCAATTATCAA
>NZ_MPPI01000019.1:75701-79997 GCF_001895925.1 Phormidesmis priestleyi ULC007
TGGAAGCAGCGCGGGTGGCCGAAGCTCACGACTTTATCATGCAGTTGCCCGATGGTTACGCGACGCAAATTGGCGAACGTGGCTCGGCACTGTCAGGCGGACAACGACAACGAATTGCGATCGCTCGTGTGGTGCTTCGCAATCCACGATTGTTGATTTTCGATGAGGCAACTAGTGCCTTAGATTATGAAACCGAACGTCGAGTTTGCACCAATTTGATGCAGCGTTTTCAGGGTCGCACCTGCTTTTTTATTACCCACCGACTGAATACGATCGCCCGTTCCGACTGGATTCTCTTTATGCAATCTGGCATCATCGCCGAGCAGGGAACCCACCAAGACTTAATGGCACGTCGTCAACTCTATTACTGCCTCTATGCCCAACAATCACGGCAGCCATAATCGGTCAAAAGATTGTTGAACGTCTGTGTTCGATCGCCCACTCCCACCGTCCATTTTTATTCACAGAAACCCATCACTTCCCTGGAGAAGATCTATGAGTCGTCCTCGATTGTTTGCTCCCTTAGCGGCACTGCAAACGCGCTACCGAACCATGCAAGATCAGGTCGAACATGACCTGGAGACCAAAGCCACAGGGTTGCCCACTGCTGGCAATTGGACAAAGCGATTGACGCAAGTGATTTTGCTAGGAATCACGGTTGGGGTAGGCTGGTCAGTTTTGGCGCGAGTGGATGTGGTGGTCAACGCTAGCGGTAAATTAGAGCCACAATCACAGTCTCAGGTTGTTCAAGCTAGAGCAGGAGGGGTCGTAACGGCTGTGCTAGTGCGTGAAGGTGAATCGGTTAAACACGGGCAACTGTTGATGCAATTTGATCGAACTGCGCTGCTGAATCGGTTGCAGGAATTGTTGCTTCAACGTCAGAGACTTGTTAAAGAAACAGCGGTGCTGCGAGTTGCCCAACAGGGAAAATCATTGCAGACTTTAGGAAAAAGCAATCTTGAGATGACACCCGAACTCACGGGCCAAGTACAAACGCGCTTGCTGTTGGTGGCTCAACTCACCGGGAACCCCAGCAGTCTTGCCCCAGAACAACTCCAACGCTATAACCTCTATCAACAGCAATTGCGCGATCGTCAATCCCTCAGTCAGCTACAAAAGTCTAGTCTGCAAACCAAAATTGCTGACTCTGATGCACAAATTACTCAAACTCAGTTTCAACTACAGCGCGAGCAAGAACTGCTCGCGAGATTGCGCCCGTTAGTCAAGCAAGGTGCGATTCCTCGTGTCACATTATTGCAGCGTGAGGTAGGGGTTGGCGATCTGCAAAAACAACTGATCCAGAGTCGTCTGCAAAAAGAACAGGTAGAAATTGGGCAACTGCAAACCAGGGTTGAAGACGGCAAACTGCTGAATGAAACCCAACAGGATTTGCAAAAACAGTTGGCTGAATTAGATACCAAGTTTGACAGCATCATTAAGGACAATCAGCGTCAGATGATTGAAGTCAACTCGCAGCTCAATCAAGTTCGTCTTGATCTCAAAAATCAGGGGTTGCGCTCCCCAGCCGATGGTGTGGTGTTTGAACTGGGGTCAAAACTGCCGGGTGCGGTCACTCAGCCAGGTCAAACGCTGCTGCAAGTAGTGCCCAATGAGTCGCTGACGGCGCGAGTTCAGGTAGCAAATGCTGATATTGCCAATGTTCGTGTGGGTATGCCTGTAGATGTTCGCATTGATGCTTACCCTTTCACCGAGTTTGGCGCTGTAAAAGGAGTGATCTCAAAAGTGGGCAGTGAAGCGGTTCCGGTGAGTCAGCAGTCCCCACGATCGACCGTTTTTCCGATCGAAGTGCGGCTCGATCGCCAGTTTCTTGAGCGGCGATCGCAGCGATTTTCGTTGACACCGGGCATGACGATTACCACCTTGATCAAAGTCCGACAACGAGCACCGATCAGTTACGTCACCGAAGAAATCACCAAGGCGTTTGATGGCATGAAATCTGTTCGCTAACGATCATCGATTAAATATTCTGTAATTCTGTAGGGGCACGACATGTCGTGCCCCTATTTATTATTAGACGTGTGCCCCTTATTAATTAGAACTCACAATATTCTGGTTCTAATTACGAGAATTTAATTGAAAATAGGGTTGCCATTTGATTGAAGTTTGTTATAGTAGGTGCAGGGCGACGATGTGACTCAGAAGAATTCAAAACTCCACTTTGCCCAAGCGTTTTAACTCTCTAGACTTACCAGCATTTACCGCAGAGATTTTAACTACACCTGTCATCTTTAGAGCCTTCTAAGATAGACCCCATAAATCTCTTGATGATTCTCTTAGCTTGTGCGAGATTGAGAGTTTTATTTTTCAAGTTCATCATCATCTACTCACTGCTGAATACGATGATGGCTTAACTCTGAAGAATTAGTAGGTGTCAACCACTCGTTACCGCTAATATTCAACAAGCCTCTAAATCATGAAGCAATAACTTCTAAATTTACGGCAACATCAGCAATCAGAGTTAATCCATCTATCGTTATTAGAAGTGATTTTTGCCTGTCAAAAACTGACTAACCAAACTCTACATCAGCATTGATGCAAGCAGTTTAATCTTTGTACATTGTCCTTTTCCTGAAATTTTAGGAGTCACTATGGAAGCCTTGAACAACCAATCTCAGTTAGCACAACAAAATGCGGCTGGAATCGCAGATCCAACTCTCGGCACTGCAAATTCTAATGCCTCGACTAGCCAATCAAAAGGCTCCCTTGAGCAAGATGTGACCCTCGAACGATCGCTTAATGAATCACTCGCACCAGACGAGCGCGAAACCATTGTCGCTACCCCCGATGACCACGACCACGCGCCAGTCTTTGGTAAGTTTCAAACTCATATTGAGTTAGATCAGGTTGCCTCTGCTAGGGGTCTTGATGCGAGCAAACTGACTCGTGAGGATTCATTTCGAGATAACCTTGGCTCTAAAGGCGACTACTTAAACCCCAAAGGGGGCAACAATGTCGTGATTGGGTCGGGCGACAGTGACGTGATTCGAGGAACCGGACGCGGCTTTAACACGATTACCACTGGCACAGGTAAAGATACCGTCATTCTTGGAAAGGAAACGACCAACCGGGTGCTTGACTTTGATGCCTCCAGCGATCGCTTTGTGATCTCAGGAGTCAACCCCAAAAACATCATCATTGCTCAAGGCAAAAACCCCGGCAAAGGGGGACTAGACCAACCCCTCGATTCAGTCAACAATGCGCTAGTCATTGACAAAAAAACAGAACACATTCTCGCATCGTTGCCGTTTGTGAAAGCATCTGATCTCTCTGAGAAAAACTTTGCGCTCAACAGTCGTGAGGCAAACCAAAGTCTGGCAAATCTCAAGCAAGAAGGCTTTAAGTCTCAGAAAGGCGATGGCAAGCTCACGGGCACCCTGGGGCACGATCGCTTAGTCGGCGGAAGCGGAGATGACTTCCTCTATGTCGGCAACGATGGCTTCAAGACGGTCACTGCTAAAGGCACCGGCCCGGCTGAGTTTCCCTTCGCCAACGACAGCCCCGGAACGACAGAACTCAACAGTGAGTTAAAGGACGGAGTTCTCAAAATCAACGGCGCCTACAAAAATTTTGATGCCTTCCCACTCTTTAGCCAGGGCGAAACTACCATTGACCCCAACGCTAAAATTCTCAATGGCTCAGACCCAGTGTCATTGGTGAATAACTTTTTGAAAGTTCCGAAAGATGTCGAAGGCAATCTCCTTTCTGGAACTCATCTGCACTTTAGCCCTTCTGGAGACAGTCGCGGAAACTTTGCTGATGCAACCGTTGTTCGCTTCTTAACGAATACCCCAACCGATGCTAAGTCTGGCACGATCTCGGCTGAGTTTGAGTTGACTCCAACCGAGCAAGCTGCTTTCTTGGCAGGCGATCTCTATGCCAATCTTCACACCAACATTGATGGCGATGGCGACGGTAGAGCCGGGTTCCCCACCGGAGAGAATCGCATCAATTTCAACAAAGATGTTGTGAAGTTTGCATAGTGTGATCAACTGAAAGTTCTTTCGTCTCTGAATGCGCTTCCTGCATAAATACTCTGCTCTCACCCTAGCCCTCTCCCCAGAGAGAGGGAACAAGAGATGGCTCCCTTCTCACCAGGGAGAAGGGTTGGCGAGGGCTTCGCCCCACTTCGTGAGGAGGGCAGAGTATTCATGCAGGAGATCTAAGTAGCTAGGCGCAATTAAATATAAAACGCTCCAGTGAGTACTCACCCGATTGACTCCGGGATTCCATCCCCCGCATCACCACCTTGGCTAAGTCATACTGATTATCGAACAT
>NZ_MPPI01000020.1 GCF_001895925.1 Phormidesmis priestleyi ULC007
ACTGTTACGTCAGATTCAAAAGAATCGCAGCCTCGCAGATGAGCTAGGGTTTGAAATCATCGTCAAGCCCTTACCATTCTTGCCTTATTGAGACTGCTGCAAGATGTGAGTCAATGATGATTCAGTTTAAAGACTCATTAGAGGAGACAACTAAGATGAAATTGCTATCCAGCGAATATGTCACACTGGTTGAAGTGCTAGGGCGAACCCGATCGTTTGAGGAATTTTCAACGATCGCTCAGGCAGCGGTGCAACGGCTAGAGTCTGAAGGAGTCAGGGCACTCGTGAGCATCCAGTTCTATGCTAATCCTGACTCGATCGAGGTTGGCGCAATTCTGACCTTTGCCGATCGCGCTGCCATGATGCAGCACATCAACATGATTACGGCGTGGGAAGAATTCAAACAATTCTTCAGCAGTGTCAAGCCGATCGATGTGCGGGTCTATGGCAAATTGAGCGTCGAAGCAGAAGCATGGGTGCGGCAGTTCAACGTCGTAAGCAAAACGTTTGAGAATCATCTGACTGGGTTTGTTCGCTGAACTGTTCGCCAAACAAGCTAAATTTGGCGTTGCTGAATGCAAGTATGAATTGCCCTCCTCACGAAGTGGGGCTTCGCGGATTCATGCAGGAGGTCTAATGGAGGACAGCATGAGTTGGAAAATCGAAGAAGTACAACAACACTTTAACGATCTGATCCAAGCGGTTAATCAGAGAGGTCAGAACGATTTCTGAAAGTCATGATTGATTTCTCAGAGCAAATCAGATAAAAGTAAACGAGCAATGCTGTTAATCATAATTTGATGATCGATCCACTATCTACCACTCAATATTCGATCGAAGAGGTGCTGCGACAACGCTGGAGTCCGATCTCGTTCTCAAACCAAGCCGTGGAACCAGAAAAATTGCGGAGTATGTTAGAAGCGGCGCGATGGGCCGCTTCTTCCTACAATGAGCAGCCGTGGAGCTATATTGTGGCGACTCAAGACAATCCAGATGAGTTTAGTCGGCTCTTAAAGTGCCTTGCTGAGGGAAACCAAGTCTGGGCGAAGCATACCCCAGTGTTGATGCTCTCGGTGGCAAAACTAACCTTTGAACGCAACGGCGTAGAAAACCGTCACGCGTTTCACGATGTGGGTGCAGCCTCGGCCAATCTCGCGATCGAGGCAGCGGCCCAAGGGTTACTGATCCACCAAATGGCAGGATTTGATGTTCCTAAAGCTAAAGAGACTTACGGCATTCCTGAGGGCTATGATCCAGTTGCCGCGATTGCGCTAGGCTATCTCGGAGATCCACAAACCCTATCTGAAGCGTTGCAGCAGCGACAATCATCGCCGCGCACCCGCAAATCTCTAGACCAGTTTGTCTTTACGGGTCACTGGAATCAGACTTCATCGATCGTCGGCTAACCCTGTTTAGGAATTTGGTGAGTCAGAAATGGGTCGATCGCTGTCGTTTACTCTACTCAAATGGCTGATTCGCTGGCAGTTTCCGTCAGTGCTGCGAATGACAACGATGCAACTTGCTCAAGCACTAGACGAGTCTGCAACGCCTGCTCCTGTGCTTCTCGATGCCCGGAGTGAGGAAGAGTATGCAGTTAGCCATCTTGACCACGCTCAACTTATTACGCCTAGTTCTGATGCAACATTACCGGGATCTCTTGGAGAGATGGCAAAAGATACTCTGATCGTAGTTTATTGTTCCGTCGGATACCGAAGTGCAAAGGTTGCCCAACAGCTTGAGCAAGCTGGATTTCGGCAAGTTTTTAATCTAGAGGGTGGGCTGTTTGAATGGGCAAATGAAGGACGATCGATGGTGAAAGAGGGTCAACCTACGGCCCAAGTTCACCCTTATAATGCCACTTGGGGAAAGCTGTTAAACGATCGATCGGCACAGCGATAAAGATATTGAGCAGTAATCGTGAAAGACGCTATGACCTGGACTGGCTCAGAGTTTTGGCAGTGTTGCTCCTGATTTATTTTCACACTGCCGCCATTTTTTATAAAGGCGATCTAGGCGTGTTTTATGTCACGAATGCAGTCACAAGTCCAGCGATGGAAATTTTTATCTTGTTAGTGCATCAGTGGCACATGCCGCTTTTTTTCTTTTTATCAGGAGCCGCTACCTGGTTTTCTCTAGAGGCTAGAACTTCCAACCAGTATGTCAAAGAGCGATTTCAACGACTCTTTATCCCGTTTGTATTTGGTACGCTGGTTTTAGTTCCGATTCAGGTTTACTATCACGTACTGATGACTTCAGATGATCAAAAATCTTATTTTCAGTTTTATCCCCAGTTTTTTAATGGCATTCGTCCTAGTGGAAACTTTGAATGGGCGCACCTATGGTTTATTGTGTATTTATTTGTGTTTTCTCTAGTGGCTTTGCCCCTGTTTGTTTATTTGCAGCAACCTCCCGGACAGCGTTGGTGTGACTGGTTAGCGACAAAGCTCGATCGAGCGAACACAGTTTTCTATCCAGCACTGCTTCTAGCCATAATTGAAGCAACATTCCGCCCTAGATGGATCGGCTTTCAAAATCTTTATGACGATTGGGCAAATGTGTTACTTTATCTGTCTTATTTTGTTTATGGCTATATCTTTTGTAGCGATCGTCGATTTGGGCAACTCCTCGATCGTCAACGATATTGGGTGACTGGTGTCGCGATTGTCGGTATGGCAAGTTTGTTAGCGTTATGGCTTACCGATACCGCTCCCGATCGAGGTTACTCACCCGCTTATATGATCTATCAAGCATTTCGGGGCTTTAATTCCTGGTGCTGGGTGTTAATGGTATTGATTCTAGCGAGATCTCATCTGAACTTTAAAAGCCGTCTGCTGCAATATGCAAATGAAGCATCTTACCCATTTTATATTCTTCACCAAACTGTAGTCGTTGCTATTGGATTTTACGTAGTGCAGTGGAATGCTGGAGTGTTAGAGAAATTTATCGTCATCAGCACAGGAGCGCTCTTAGCAACGCTCGTAACCTATGAATTACTCATCAGAAGAATCAACATGACTCGATTTTTATTTGGGCTAAAGTCAATATCATTTCAACCTCAACTGAAATAACTTAGCAATATGGCTCGTGTTGCAATTATTATTCCAACTTTCAATGAAGCGGGCAATTTAGGACGATCGCTGCGTCATCTAAAAGGGCTAGACCCGCCTGCGTTTGAAGTGTGGGTGGTCGATGGCGGCAGTCAAGATGAGACTGTGGCGATCGCGCAGGCTGCCAGTGTGCAAATTCTTGAGTGCGATCGTAAAGGGCGTTCAGTGCAAATGAACGAAGGTGCAAAAGCTGCAAAGGCTGATATTCTTTGCTTTCTCCATGCGGATACTTGGGTGCCAGATGATTTGATCGCCGTGATTGAGCACACTTTAACAGACCCTAAAATTGCCTGCGGTGGATTTATTGCGTTAATGTCAGGTAAGCAAACGACTCGCTGGGGCATTTCGTTGCACAATTACTTAAAAACCTATTACGCGCCGCTCCTGTTTAAACCACACCTGTTCTTTAAAGGATTGCGCCTGTTGTTTGGCGATCAGGTGATGTTTTGTCGGCGATCGGACTTTTGGGAGTGTGGCGGTTTTGATGAAGCGCTCCCGATCATGGAAGACGGCGATTTGTGTCTTCGCTTAGTCAAAAAAGGACGAATTTATCAGGTTAATCGCGTGGTGCAAAGCTCCGATCGTCGAGTCGCCCGTTGGGGTAGCCTGAAAGCAACTGCGATCTACCTCTACATCGGCATTTTATGGGGACTTGGCGTTCCTGCTGCCTATCTCAAACGATTCTATGAAGACATCCGTTAATCGGCATTGGGTCTTATGATTTGAACTCAAATTCATCTGCCAACTCCCACGGGCCACCTCGATAGTGCCACAGCAATAACCCTTCTCCCGATCCCTCAATAGGTTGCCACACTTGAGAAAGCCGCTCATATAGACCGCGCGCTTCGTCAGATGTGACCTTGTTTTGAATCGTGACGTGCGGTCGATAGCCTTGCCTGTCTTGGGCGCTCAACCAACCACTCCAACCCTGCGCGAGTTGGTTTCGCACTTGGATTAATTTTGGACTCTCGATTTCTATGGCAACTCCTCCACCCAGCGATCGCAGCGTCGGAAAACGTACAGACAATCTTGAAGTCTGTTGGCAAAGGGTTTGAAGAGTCTGCCGAATCGCCAATTCCTGGTCGCCCGGAAGGGCGTGAAAGAGCGTCACATGTGCCGGAAGAAAGTTGCGCTTGGGTGGAAAGTGCTGCTGACGCAACAAATTGAGACTATCAAAAGCGATCGCGTCTAGCTTGAGCGTCAAGACGAGAGGCGAAGGAGTGGAGGGTGAATCGGGCGATCGAGAAGACAAAATCTGCACTCTATAAAATCTAAATTTAACGAACGAAACAAGACAACACTACTCCTTTAGGAGAGATTTTCTTCTTTGTCCTCACTCAAGTACAGAAATTCGGTAATGCTAGAACTTCTTCCCATTCTGAACTTACGTTTATAACATTTAGAGTTGCGTTTACATTCACATTTTTATTTGCGTCATCTTTAACTGCATCAAAAGATAATTCGTACCACATAAAAAGTTAGCCCTGATGTCGTAACCAGAGCTAACCAGAAGAGAGTATTCAGTATTGCTGACGTTTCCTGTGTTCGTGTCGGTAATTAGAAAGACCTCCTGAATAGGGTGTTTCAAAATACGTCAGCATAGTTCAACCCATAGAATCTAGTAATTGGAAAAACCTCTTGGGTGGGGCTTTCTCAACCACAACTTTCTTTGCTGGCTCCAGGATAAAGTAGCCGTCAACAGCAGATGATTCTGGAAGTGCTGTAATTTTCTGTTCAAATTTAGACGGGGTGAGTTCTTGAACCTTTAGGAGTTCGTACTGAGAGACGTATCCCTCAAATACTTGACTTCTAGCAATCAATTTTCTGATTGATGGAATGACCATTTGCTGCTCTTTTTTCAGTCCTATACCAATGTTTTTATTTAAGCCTCCATTTATCATAGGAAATACGCTTTTCGCGTACCAAAACTCGTCCATCTTGCCGCGTAATTCATCAATCCACAGGTAACCTTTAGAGTTTTCGTTCGCAAAATCTAACCACTCAACCAATTCAGAGACGGAAACAGAATTAACGTCAGAGACGGAATTAACGAAATCACTAGCTAAAAATCGTTCTGAGTGGTTTCCAATCAAAATTTCTCTAGCAATACGTCGTCCTTGCCCTTGCCAAATTTGATTTGCCTCTTGTGCTTCATGATGAGCAACCTCTAACATCCCTAGTTCAGCCGTGCAGCGAATCTGGGCGAGTGCAGTCAAAGCAAAATATTCTTCACACGCCATTGCTGTTTCGATCGTTGTCGCGTTCGCTAGCAGTTCTTGATAGCGCATATTGATTTCGGTCAGCGTTTGTCGAGCGTTGTGCAGAATGGTGTAGCGATGCTCGGTGGGCGTTTTGTCTAGCTTGAGTAAGGAGGCGATTGCGGCAAAGAGTTTAGCACGTTCGCTGCTTGCCAGAAACTGTTGAATCGCTTGAACGTCTTTTTGGATGTCTTTGAGCCTGCTGTCGATCGTGTTGAGCTTTTTGTTGATGGCAATAAAGCCAACACAACTCACTGCAAGCCCTAACCCGGACAGTACGGCGGTGCCTGTGGCAATTTGAAGAACCTGTTGAGTCGTTTGAGAAAGTGTTCCAACTTGTGTGGAGAGCGCCGCTACTTGATTAGAGACTTGAGCAATCTGAAGGGTGTTAGCTTGAGCAATATTTTTCAACTGAGACATCTGCACACTTGCGACGATGCCGGGAATGAAGTTGAGTCCTGGAATGAAGTTGAGAAATTGTGACCCCGCTGGAAGTAAGTGACGTACAATTTGCCCAGCATTTTCCGTACCACCTGCCCAACGGATGACACCGCCGTAGAGTTTGTATTGCCCAGCCACTAAACCCATTAGCACATCCGGCGGAATCAGCCGTGCTACTTCCCAGCCTGGAAATACCATTATCTTGTCCTCGGTTAATATTGAGTTCTGAGCAACACTTTGGCTACTCATAGCACTTAGTGTTCACTGTCCATCGCAATATCTAACCTGTAAAAATCCGATTTTTTAACGCAATCCTCGCTGTTGCAGAAGTTTGAGCAAAACATCAGGAAAATCGGTAATCAGACCATCCACGCCTAAAGCAATTAGTTGATCCATCGTTGCCGCATCATTGACCGTCCAGGGAATCACCGGAAAGCCCGCTTGCTGAATCTCTTGAGTGGATTGGATAAAATCTTTTGACTGAGGCAGCAGCGTCTCAAAGTTGGGAGAGTAGCGATCGATGAATTCTGCATTTTTGAGCAGTTCTGCCAGGTTGCCGCGATAGCGCCTAAAGTCTAACCCTGCCAAAAACGGGGAAGCGATTCCGGCTTGAGAGAGCAATGTGCCAGGTTTGCCTCGCTTTTGTCTGACCAGCGCAGCAGTTTGAATCTGAGAATCTATTTTCTTAACTGCCAGCAAAACGCGCCAATCAAACGACTGAACGGTGACGCGATCGAAGACTCCATAATCCCGTACCAGATTGACCACGCGCCGAGCAAACACATCGGGGCTAAAGGTGTCTCGCGATCGCAGCGGGTTGACCTTGCACTCGATCGTATAGCGCACCTGAGAGTCAGGAAAATGCTGCATCTGATGCTCAAACACTTGAGCCAGCGAGGGCATCTTTTCACCTGGCACAAGCTGCTGTTGAGGAAACTTCACTGGGTCGGGGTTGAGTGAGCCACAGTCAAAGCCCTGCACATCGGCAAAAGTCAGTTTGCGAATCAACAGTCGAGGATAGCGACGTACAGACTTGCCATTTGGGTGCAGACAAAGCGCTGAGGAGATTTCTGGATTGTGAGTGACGACTAGCACCCCATCTGCTGTCATGCCCACATCAAGCTCTAGCGAATCGACCCCCAAGCTCAACGCCAAATTAAAAGCAGGCAAGGTGTTTTCGGGTAATAGCCCACGCGCACCTCGATGCCCGATCGCTTCAAATGTTCGATCGGGTTTCTCAGTTGGCTTAATCAGTTTACTGCTATCAATTAATGGTTCGATCTGAATGACCATGTGACTCCTCCCTCCATTGTGTTCTCAGACTACCCAAGAAAGGTGAACTATACGTTAAGCCTTTGAAGTAAATGACAGCTTAAATTCAGCAAATTGCAAGTGTAGTGATCTGCAATACGTTCTCAACGAAGCTTCTCTTTCCAAAGAGAGAGACCTCGATCTGCGAGGGATGAGATGATAGATTTCGGAATTAAAATTTATCCCAATTCTTGAGCAAAGTTTAACTTGGCTCTGAAGAGTGAGTGAGTATGATGGCTGCAAACCTATTTACCAGGTCGAGCGATCGCTGCTGGTTTTGAGTGCCAAGTCTCGAAACTCTGACGATCGATGTCTAGCAAAAAATAGGCACCTTCAGAAAATCTCTAACCGTTACGCCTCCTCCCACAAAAGCACCATGAGCAACAAACCTGAAACTCAATTCCTTCCTCGTTCGGCAGAAGCCCCGACGACGCTTGACTCTCTAACTAGTTACGATCGGGCGTTTAATTTTGAACAGTGGGCACAGCAAGTCAGACCGCAGTTGATTGCCGCACTCAATAAACGCGGGACAAAATAGTCACGATCGAGTCGATCAGACTTGTTTTAATGCGCTTTGCCCGCTCCCAGATATAGTTCACCGACTTTGGGATTGTTGAGCAAATCAGCCCCACGCCCTTCAAACCGATCGCGCCCCGCTTCTAACACATAGCCTCGGTCTGCCATCTCTAGCGCTTTGCGGACATTTTGCTCGACGAGTACGATCGCCGTTCCGCTTTGATTGATCTGTTTGATCTGCTCAAAAACGCTGTTGACGAGAATGGGAGACAAGGCGGCTGAAGGCTCGTCTAATAAAAGCAAACTGGGTTGCAGCATCAATGCCTTGCCCATCGCTAACATTTGTCGCTCCCCGCCAGAAAGCGTCCCGGCTCGTTGGCGGCGGCGCTCTGCTAAACGAGGAAACTTAGCAAAAATCTCATCTTTGAGCGGCTGTAGTGAGACATCGCGAACAAACGCGCCCATTTCTAGGTTTTCTTCGACGGTTAAAGAAGGAAAGACATTGGAGATTTGAGGCACATAACACATGCCCTGGCGCACAATCTGGTCAGATTTTAGCCCTGCAATGCTCTCGCCCTTAAAATTAATTTTGCCCTGATTGGGTGTGAGCAACCCAAACACCGCTTTTGCTAGCGTCGATTTTCCGGCTCCGTTGGGGCCAATAATCGCCACCAACTCACCCGGATAGACCTTGATGCTGACTCCTTGCAAAATATTCAGGTCTTTGATGTAGCCAGCGTAGACATTTTCGACTTCTAGAAGCGGGGCAGGGTCATTCATAAGTCAGGTCAAAGGATTACTGAGGGGTGTTTTGCAATTCCGGTCGTTCTTCGGGCACGATCGCCCCTTCAACCGGGCAGACTTGCAGACAAATTCCACAGTCGATGCAGGTAGAGAAATCGATCCAATACCAATCGGTGCCCTTGGTGTTTTTGCTCGGGCCTTCGTGAATACAAGCGACTGGACAGGCATCGACGCAATCGGCGACCCCTTCACAGACATTGGTAACGATCGTATGAGACACAAGTTTTTTCCTACTAAATATTTGAGTGAAAGCATTCACTAAGAACACTTTCTATTATCGCTAAGTCAGGATTTCATCAACTGGCGAACCGTCCACATCCATCCAAACAATTTGGGCAATGCCGCGA
Source organism: Phormidesmis priestleyi ULC007 (assembly GCF_001895925.1). Lineage (GTDB taxonomy): Bacteria > Cyanobacteriota > Cyanobacteriia > Leptolyngbyales > Leptolyngbyaceae > Phormidesmis_A > Phormidesmis_A priestleyi_A. The sequence goes on from NZ_MPPI01000020.1 coordinate 8,785, forward strand.
CGACGGGCATAGTCTCGGATGTCTTCTCGACTGGTGCCACTGAGATCTAACTCAACCTGCACTGGGTGAGCCGATTCTCGCAGTTTTTGGGCGTGGGCAAAGGCGATCGCGTGGGTCTGCGAAGTCTCTGACACCACTAACCAATCGCTAGCAGGAGTCTGGTGAGGCAGTTGCCCAGTGGGAATGAGCATCTGGTGCAGTTGCTCAATTTGCAGCGAGAAGCCGATGCCGGGAATGGGCTGCCCCTGGGGATGGAAAAGCCCTAAAAGCTGATCATATCGTCCGCCTTGCCCTAAAACTTTTTGCCCTGATGGGGTGTTGCTGGCGACTTCAAACACGATTCCGGTGTAGTAGTCGAAGGTGCGAATCAGGCTTAGATCCAGCACAATCGGGATCTCTACATCTCCCAGGCGTAAACTGAGGCTTTCTTGCAGCAGCTCGATCAAAGATTTGAGATTGTTGACTGCCTCTCGCTGACTATCATCTAGATTTAGACGGCTGACTCGTTGAATTACATCGGCGGGTTTGCCTCGCAGATCGAGCAGCAGCAACGCCCGATCGTGCAATTCTTCAGACAAAGGCAGCGATTCTAAAGACATCCGATCGAGCTTGGCGATCGCATATCGAACTTTATCGCGCAAATGGGCAGGGAAGGGAGAGAGCAGCGATCGCGTCAAGTCTGCTTCACCCAAAATCAAGCTCCAGGAGGCAGAAGAGTTTTTTAGCGGTTCCAGTCCTAAATTATGGAGACAGTCAATCAGCAGCAGCAAAATCTCGGCATCTGCCAACAACCCACCACCGCCGAGCAGCTCGACCCCAGCTTGATAAAACTCCTGTTGACCGCTATGACTGCCTTCTGGGGCACGGCGAAACACATTGGTATTGTAGTAGAGCCGTTGAGGATAAGTGGCACCCGCCATCCGAGTCACGGCAGTGCGCGCGATCGAGGCAGTCAATTCGGGACGCAACCCCAGCACTTCATCATCCAGATTATTGAGTTGAATCACGGTCGATCGCTGAATTGCGCCCCCTGCCATCAAGGTATCGAGCCGTTCTAACGTAGAAGTAATGATGCGGTGATAGCCCCAGCGCTGAAAAACCTGCTGAAGCCGATCTTCAATCCAGCATTTTTGAGCCACATCAAGGGGCAATAAGTCTCTAGCCCCGGCTGGAGGTTGGTAAACCATTATTTTTTCTTTCCACTAAATAAGCCGCCAAACAACCCGCCACCGTCAGGTTTATTGCGATCGGACTTGTTATTTGCAGGTTTAGAGCCAGATGCTTGAGAAGCAGTTTTATTCGCCTGTTGCTCTAGATATTTCTTGCCTTCTAGAGCGGTCGGGTCTTCTGGGTTCACGGTCAACGCCTTGTTGAAGTGAATCTTTGCCATCGTCGCCTGTTTTTGCTGCAAATACACCATTCCCATTAAGCTATGACAGCGGCAATGATTGGGGTCAATTTGCAGCGCGTCTCTCAGTTCTAAAGTGGCTTGAGCATAGTTGCCTTTCTTCATAAAGCCTTCTGCCCGACGATAATATTGCTCAAGTAGAGATTCTCGCTGCTCTTGGGCTGAGGGAGGAGTCGGCGTAGAACTGGGCGCAACGGTCGATGCTGGTGCTGCTGCCGTGTAAAGCGGTTTTTTGGGTTCACCGATCGTGCCCTCATTGGTGCCTTCTTTTCTCGCCAAATAGACTAAATTTAGCTCACTGATCTGGGCAATCAGTTCGAGAACTTGGTCGAGATGCTGATATTGACGATCGGCAAGGTCTTGCAAAGCAGTCCGATAAAAGTAGTCAAGATTGTTGGCAGTCAGCAATTGCTTGGCTAAACTCCCTAACACTTGCGTGTGGGTTTGGTGCCGCATCGCCCCCTGCCCTTTGAGCTTGAGCAAGACTGCGTGATCAGTGCGGCTGCGCTCTTGAGAAAGCTGTTCCCAGGCGGGGTTGACCATTTTTGAGAGAAATTGACCTGCAAGCTGACGATCGCGTTCGCCCTCCAATACTCCACTGTCGGGATGCAGACGACGGGCAATTTTCAAATAATTCTTGCGAATTTCCTTAACGTCTGCTTCGACCGACACCCCCAAAATTGAGTGATAGTCGGAGAAGTCTAACATGAACAGACCTCGTTCAATTTGAAAACTCATGGTACGCTAGTCTGCCTGAGTAAGCTCTTTATGATCAGTATCTGCTTATTTTATGGGATCTTCTGACTTTACCTGCACTAACTCTTGACTAAGACGATCGTGAATTTTAGAGTTTGTGGCTAAGAGCCGCCCCGACTGAAGGTTGAAGGGAGTGCGATCGTAGGCTGTGACGCTGCCTCCAGCTTCTTCAACCAGCACCACCCCGGCTGCCATATCCCAGATCGATAAGCCGCGCTCCCAATAGCCGTCAAATCGTCCACAGGCAACATAAGCCAGGTCAAGGGCGGCGGCTCCGTCTCGCCGAACGCCTTGAGTCAGATGAGTCAGATGAGCAAATTCGGCATAGTTAGTGTCGGGCGTTTGGTGACGATCGTAGGCAAACCCCGTCACCAGCAGACTTTTACTCAGTTCCGCAGTTTGAGACACCCGAATCGATCGCCGATTGCACGTTGCGCCTAACCCTTTTGCGGCTCTAAAAAGCTCTTGATGAATCGGGTTAAACACGGCTCCCACTTGAGGAATGCCATCAATCAGCAAACCGACAGACACGGCAACAAAGGGATATTGATGGGCATAGTTGGTCGTGCCGTCGAGCGGGTCGATCGCCCAAAGATATTCACCACCAAGGCGACCTAACTGTCCCGATTCTTCTGCCAAGATTGGGTGGTCAGGCACATGGCGACGCAAAACCTCCAAAACGGCAGCTTCTGCGGCTTTGTCTGCCTCGGTGACTAAATCGCCGGGGCGACCTTTTTCTTGAATATCTTCGAGCTTGCCCCAATAAATCTGCAAAACGGCTCCTGCTGCTAAAACCGCTTCGGTGGCGATGTCTAGAAAGATTTGAAGCTGTTGGGGAGAATGAGAAGACATGAATTTAAGCAATGGAGACGAGGAAAGTTTAACACTCACTCGCGAGTATCTGGTTCTCCTGGAAGTTGACGCATCGGATCTTGAGGATTCCAGATGCCCAATCCTAAAATTCTGGCGCGGTCTTGGGCACGACTGAGACGCAGTTCATATTTGGACTTTAGAGACTTAGAAACCGTTGTCAAAGCGTGTCCTTCGGCGACGAGTTTTTCATTTAACAGAATGCCGTTTGACCAAGCGTAAACCGATCGCTGTCCTTGGTCAGTGCGGGCATCTGACTCCAGCACCACCGACTGATTGCCGATCATTTGCTCTAGCTGAGTTTTAGCCGCGTTTCCCCAAGGCTTTTGAGCCAGACTTGGCACCGCGATTCCGGCAAGTCGAACCTGTTCGCTAATGTCTGGCTGTCCGGGAATGCCTGTAAGTTCAAGTTCTTGACCGCTCAAAACTTGTTGAACGGCAACCGCCTCTCCTTGTGGAGACGTTGCTCCTTGACAGCCCCATAACAGACCGAGAAAAATCGGCCAAACAATCAGCGATAACACTCTTTTCCAAATGTTCACGGCTAACCGTCTCATCTTGCTCCTATTCTTCGTCAAGCGGCAACCCCCGTTTAACTCGACCTTTGCCAAAATAGCGCCCAAATTGAAGTTCATATACTTCGTCTTCGTCTTGAGTTTCAACTTCTAGATCCGATCGGGCATAGCTGACACAGAGCAACGCATATCCCTGACGCTGCAATTCGACAGACAGCCCGATCGCTTCTGGCTGATAGAGTTCCCCCGATCGGACTCGAACGGCACAAGTGGTGCAAGCCCCATTCCGGCACGAAAATGGCAACTCAACACCCTGGTTTTCGGCGCTGTGGAGGATGTAGCGATCGTCGGGCACCCGAAAGGTGTGGTAGGTATTTTTTTGACGGTTATAAACGCGGATGGTATGAAACTGAGTCATAAATTCGCCAAGATTCTTGCTCCCTTTCCAGTATGTGACAATTCTGGTAATATAAGGAATCTGTGACTGGGAATACAGCACAGCCTTGGAGAGATGGCCGAGTGGTTGAAGGCGCAGCACTGGAAATGCTGTTTAGGGGTAACTTTAACGAGGGTTCGAATCCCTCTCTCTCCGTTCTAGAACCTAGATATGGCAAGACTTACAGGAGACCCTCGAAATTTCGGAGGTCTCTTTTTGGTCGATCGGTTAGGTGATTTTGGTTGATTGAACTGTTGCATCGGTGATCTGTCCCATCTCGGCGGGGCTGAAATCTAGCAGGACGAATCTCGGTCTTATATTTCTCGGAGTCAGCAGAAATAGCCCGTCAGAATACAGATCACCCGTTGCCGTAGTTCGGGCTAGAACAGCAATTCCGCCTGCTGCAAGGCTGATTTTAAGAAAACCTCCTTCAACTACATCAATTGCAGTGTGCTAAGGATTGTCTTCAGTGTCAGTAAATAAGCTTTGCATTCTCGTCCGCTATTTGCGAGTTTCCGACAACCTTCTTCAGATAGACCGTTAACTCGTTCAGCGTCATTTCTGTGGAAAGAAACCCAATATAGTTGTCCGGTCTTAATAACATGCTAAAAGGATGATTCACACCAAAGGCTTTTGCGACTTGCGGATCAAGCGGGATCGCGTTGAAATCAACAAATTCGGCATACTGGCTTTCAAGTTCCATTTCCAACGATCGAACCTCGCTTTGTTCATTCGAGAACATCAACCAATGAAACTTCGGTTGATGCAGTTTTTCATAGATGCTTTCGCCATCCACTCGAAAATACGGCATCCGGTCTCCGGCTTTGACCCTGAACTTTTTATCCGCTGTGTGTTGGCTGAGCGAACTGCGGCGATACTGAATCCCAATTTGCGACAACATCGGAAAAATGAACTGCTTAACCGCATCGAAACTGAGGATATATTGGGCGACAAATGGTAAAACGTTCAGGCGAAGAAAGGCGAGAAACCCTTCCGAGCCTGCGGCAATCTGAAACGCTCGATCGGTCGTTTGCAAAAGATGCTTGGCATTCTCTAACCGTTCTTCGCTGTAAGTTTCCAGAAGTTTTTTGTCTGCCTTGCCTTGCAGCACCAGCGCCAGTTTCCAAGCGAGATTGTAGCCGTCTTGAATTCCAGTGTTCATGCCTTGCGCTCCGACAGGCGAGTGAATATGTGCGGCATCGCCCGCCAGAAAGCATCTGCCTTTGGAGAAGCGACTGGCATGGCGCGTGTGGACTTTGTAAGTGGAAAACCATTCGACAGCGTGAACATTGAGGTCGAGGTTTGTTTCTTCCTGAATTCGGCGATCGATTTCTTCGTACAATACGTCGCCTTCGTCCTTTGCAAACGTTTCGGGGAATACACCGATAATGCGATAGCGCTGTTCGCCTTTGAGCGGAAAGAAAAGCACAAATGAATCTGCCGATAGACAAACGTGCAGCGCGTCGTGGCTCAGAGTCCAATCAACTTGGGCATCGGCGACATAAAACATCCGATCGAAGGTGCTTCCCTCAAACGTCAGTCCGAGCGTGTGTCTCGTTGGGCTTTTTGGGCCATCGCAACCGACGAGATATTGTGCCTCGATCGTTTGAGTTGCGCCCTCTGAAGTAATCACTTGCGCTGTCACGCCCGAATCGGTTTGCGAGAAACTTTGGAGTTCGGTTTGCCAGAGAATTTCTTTTCCATGACTTTGCAGATAGTTGTAAAGCAGTTTCTCGTTTTTGCTTTGCTCCAACATCAGCACATAGGGATAAGGACTTAACCCCGCTCCAATGTTTGACAAGTGCAGTTCGCCGCGCACGGTGCCACCGGACAGCAGACGCACTTTCCCAGCGATCGTGCCTTGTTCGACTGCTTTCTGTGCTAAGCCGATCTGCTCATAAATCTCGATCGTACGAGCATGAACGCCGATCGCCTTGGAATACGGTGTTATGCCTTCGTTCTGATCCATCACGACAAAATCAACGCCGTATCGAGCGAGTTGACAAGCGATCGAAAGCCCAGTCGGACCCGCCCCGATGATGACAACATTCGTTTTGATTGTAGTTTCCATGAGTTTAGATGAATGAATTCATCGTTAAACAAAAGATTGATGGGTCGCATCTTTGTTGAATTGCTTCAACTTTTCTGAATTCCGAATCGCGTAGATAGATTGAATATAGCCCTCCCTGATTTCAAACGTCATCACACCCTGGATACCATTTTCACCCCGAACGAGAATGCTAGGTTGTCCATTGATCTCAACTAAGTGAGCGCGATCGGTGGGCAGCCGTTGGCGCTGAATGGCAAACAGAAATCGAGCCACTTGCCTTGCGTCCAAGCGTCCATGAACTGCACAGTAATTTGCTCCTGCTGTTGATGGGAAACCGGAAAACGGGGGTGTCGAGTCGTGATGGGTTGGCGCGATCGCTTTAAAATCTGCCGACAGTTCTCAGCACTCTTGCCCACAATTTGAGCAATCTCAGGATAGTCATACTCAAACACCTCACGCAGCAGAAAGACGGCTCGTTCGATCGGCGATAACCGTTCCAACATGACTAAAAACGCCATTGAAAGCGAATCAGCTAACTCAACCTGCTCGGCTGGATCGCTGCAAAGGCGCGTGATCGTGGTCGCCAAGTAGTTTTTTGCAGATTGCATATGGGATTCTGAAATCAGGCTGCCCGTTTGACCCAAATTTTGCAGGTGCGACAGCTTGACATCCAACACAGTATCTCGCAGTTCCCCATCGGGTAATCGCACCCCTCAAAAATTCAGCATTCCAAAAAACTAAAAACTCTTGTAGAATACATCGCAGTGATGAAGTTGTGCCCCGAAGCCTGATTTAGCAGATCAGACTCCGAGGACTTCCATCCCTAGTTAGGACTAGTAACTCAGGAGGCGTTCATGATTGTACACCGTCAGCTTTGCTATGGGATCTTGAAAGGCTGGAATCAAGATCCTGCATACCTTTTTCATCCCAATAGAGTGTCTGAGAAATCAGCATTCTTGTCCTCTTTGAATTAACCGAGAGGACAAAATAATATGGGAGTTAGGACGATCGTTCCTGGCTCGATTTCGTTCACTCTTGAGTTGCGATGCTCAACCGAAAAACGGTATCGGGTTAGTGTGACTTTGGATTTGCAAGAGCGTTACATCTTCCTTTCGTCTGGCATTCTCGTGAATGTGAGGGACAGCATTGAAGAGTTTGTTTCACAACTGAGTGAGATTGCGTCAAACCAACTGGCATTGTTCAAATGGGATGGCACGAGTGATTTGATGACTGAATATCAAACCGTTCGAGTGTTGCCGGGATATCAAGTTGAACGTTCTTTAGTGAAGTTCAACATCGCGATCGGTAACGGTTCACTAATTCAAGTGGAGGAATTGCACAACAAAACCACCATTCAACTCTAGGAAGTTGAGCGTTAGGAAGCCGCCAATTAAGTAGACAGACTTAAATTGCCCTCACCCTGAATCTCTCCCCTTGGGGATGAGGGCGGCAAGCCAGGCATCACAACGATTTGAACCTGAGTTGACACCAATGGGCAGTGCCATGCCCTCTCGCAATCGTTCCATCTGTCGCAATTGTTTTTGAAATTGGTATCACCCTTCTGTATTGTCGCCAAGCTTGTAAGCTCAATTCGTGCATTTGCTAGAATCACGAGGACTGAGTAATTTTTGAGGTCTGTCAGTAAGTCGATGGCGAAAGCTGTGACCGTTACAGACGCGATTAAGAGCTTGGCTGATGCAGAAGCAAGGTTTGGATTGCGGCGGATTGAAGATGAACACTTTTTTACTGAATGGCAAACCTCATTGCCTGATCTGACCGAAGCGGAACACGATGCGCTAACAGTTTTACGACGCAGGCTTTTGTATCATCGAGCCGATGGGGACTTGTTAGAAGGTGCAGTGACGCTGTTAGTGGCTTCGCCGTTGTTAGAACTGACAGGCTTTTACGATCCACCGTTCAAAATGAAAGCGGAAGCTGCTGTAGAAGTTTCGATCGACGATGGGGAAGAAACTCTGCGAGGGCGGATTGATATTCTGATTTTGCAAACCCAGCTTTGGGTGATGGTTCTGGAGTCTAGGAAAACGACGATTTCAGCCCGATCGGCATTGCCTCAAGCATTGGCTTATATGATGTCAAATCCAACGCTAAACCAGCCAACGTTTGGTGTGTTGACCAATGGCGATGATGTTTTATTTGTGAAACTCAGTTCTCAACCGACACCGCAGTACGATTTGTCACGAGCCTTTTCGATCTATACAGTAGCCAGTGAACTACTGATCGGCGTTTCAAGTTCTCAAACATCTGGGTCAAATCATTGCACGATCGACCAATTAAGTGCTTTGTCGCTTTTGGATTTCAGCAATCGCTAATAACAGCGTACTCTCCATTTTCGATCGCGCGTCACGACTGGTGTAGCAATCGCTGTTTAAGCAAACCCCACAGAAATCGTTGGATTCGCTCGTAATTCGAGGCGGCTTTCGCACTCCCAGCCATTTGTGACATCCCTCCGCTGCCCGTACTCAACTCCGATACACTAAGAACAGTGTCATTATGATCAGTGTTCATGGCTTCTGTTTCAACCGCTTCTCAGGCTTCTCGTGACCAGCAATCCCCTGCAGACTATGACGCGATCGTCATTGGCTCTGGCATTGGTGGGTTAGTGACCGCTACTCAGCTTGCCGCCAAAGGAGCCAGCGTTTTAGTGTTAGAGAGCTATGTGATTCCTGGCGGCAGTGCGGGTTATTTTGAGCGATCGTCTCAAGAGGGTGAATCGAGCTATCGTTTTGATGTCGGCGCATCGATGATTTTTGGCTTTGGCAAGCAGGGCACGACTAATCTGTTGACTCGTGCGCTAGATGCTGTCGGTATGGACATTGAAACCATCCCCGACCCGGTGCAGATTCACTATCACCTGCCAGACGATTTAGAGCTAAAAGTCCACAAAGACTATGAGAAGTTTTTACAAGAACTGATCGGGCATTTTCCCCACGAAGAAAAGGGAATTCGGCAGTTTTATGGTGAGTGTTGGAAGGTGTTTAATTGCCTCAACGTCATGGATCTACTGTCGCTGGAAGAATTAGGCTATTTGACGCGGGTGTTTTTCCAGCATCCTCTCGCCTGTTTGGGGTTAGTGAAATATTTGCCCCAAAATGCCGGAGATATTGCTCGTCGATTTATTAAAGATCCCGCATTGCTGAAGTTTATTGACATGGAGTGTTATTGCTGGTCGGTGGTTCCGGCAGACAAGACTCCCATGATTAATGCGGGAATGGTGTTTAGCGATCGTCACTATGGCGGCATCAATTATCCCAAGGGTGGCGTGGGTCAAATTGCTCAAAAGCTGGTAGAAGGCTTAGAGAAGGCGGGTAGTCGGATTCAGTATAAAGCTAGAGTCACCGAGATTTTGACCGAAAACGGGCGTGCAGTTGGGGTTAGACTCACGTCTGGTCAAACCTATCGAGCCAAACGAATTATTTCTAATGCCACTCGCTGGGACACTTTCGAGAAACTGATTCCCGCTTCTCAGATGCCCAAAACTGAGAAAAAGTGGCAACAACGCTATCAGCAATCTCCCAGTTTTTTAAGTTTGCATCTCGGTGTTAAATCAGAAGCGCTGGAGATCGGCACAGAATGTCATCACATTTTGCTAGAAAACTGGGACACGATGGAAGCCGAACAAGGAACTATTTTTGTCTCGATTCCGACGTTGCTCGATCCGAGTCTTGCGCCAGACGGTTGTCACATCATTCACACCTTTACGCCTAGTTGGATCGAAAACTGGCAAAATTTGTCGCCTAGCGAATATGAAGCTAAAAAAGCAGCGGCGGCAGCGCGAGTCATCGATCGTTTAGAAACGATCTTTCCTAACCTGAGCCAGCATTTAGATTATCAAGAAGTCGGCACCCCTAGAACTCACCGCCGCTTTTTGGGTCGCGACAACGGCACCTATGGACCGATCCCCGCTCGCAAACTGCCCGGATTGTTGACCATGCCGTTTAACCGAACGGCGATCGCCAATCTCTATTGTGTCGGCGATAGCACGTTTCCTGGGCAGGGTTTAAATGCGGTGGCGTTTTCTGGGTTTGCCTGTGCCCACCGCGTTGCGACTGACTTAGGGTTGTAAGACAACTTTCAGGGAACGTGAATTCGATGAAGCTTTTCGCTACGGTTGCAAATCCGGGTTGCCCCCTAAATCCCCCCAAAATTGGGGGACTTTGAACCTAAATTCCGGGCTTGAAGTCCCCCAGAATGGGGGATTTAGGGGGCGGAAGCGCTGAAGAACAAAGCGAAAAAACTCATCGAACTGACTTTAAGGGAACTATTTCACAACTATTCCATCAAGGCGAACTGTAAGCGCGAACCTAATAAATTTGTAGCTAAAATTACAAATTTACATCCGTAGCTTACAGAATTCTCTACTTATGTCGAAAGGTGAATATCGCGAGAGATACATTTTGAGTGATCCCAGAGAATTACTACCCTTTTGGATACTGCCAAGTTTTAATAACAGCCTTTATCAATAGAAGTAAGAACGCATTTAGCTAGTTTTAACTCACACGTTGAATTAAAGCTAGAGAAAGCTGGACTCTCGATGTAGAGAGGTCTTTGGACTGTTCACGTTCAGCTAGTTTACTGAAGTTTAACTGAAAGTTCAGTAATTCTATTCCTATCTTTACGGAAACCCAACTTCCTGTATGTATCTTGTAGTTGAGACCCAACTCAACCGTTAACAACTACTCTCTCAACATATTTATCTAGAAAAGATTGACTTAATCAGGCAACAAAGGTGGTTTCATGTCTAATACAGAACTAACGTTTTCAGCGATCTCATCACTTCATTCTCATCGCCCAAACCAACCGCGCTTTAATTTACTGAATCCAATTCGTCAGTGGTTAGACGGGGTTGAAATTCACGATCGGCAACTCGCCCGCCTGATCTGCAAAGCGATCCCGGCTCAATGTCCTTTTGAGCGTGATATCAATCTCTTTGGTCGAAAAGTCGCCCACATCCCGCCGATGTGCAAGCTTAACCCGCTCTACGATCAGTTCGTTGGCTTGAGATTTCGCGCGCTTTGCTATCTAGTCGATGAATGTGGTGAGACTATCTAATGCTTGAATGCGATGCAGAGGTAGTGCCCTCAGCCACTTCACAACCAAGGGCAAAAACTTCTAGGCAGGTAACGCGACTAATTGGGACTCGATCGCCTCATGGCTCAGATCCCGTCCGATAAAAACTAAGCGGGTTTGTCTCGCTTCTTCGGGTTGCCAGGGGCGATCGTAGAATTGCTCAAAGCGCGATCCCACGCCTTGCATTACCAACCGCATTGACTTATTAGGAACGGCAACAAATCCCTTGACTCGATAGATTTCTTGCTGTTGCACCAAAGTTTCTAACTGCGCTTTCAACTGCGAGGGGTCGAAAGCTCGATTCAACACAACGTGAGTCGAGACAATCTGATCATCGTGCTCGTGGTCTTCTTCAAAATCGTGGTGACTGGGACGGGCTTCTAAGTCATCTTCAACGGCAGCATTAAAGCCGAGCAACAAATCAGAGTCGAGCGCTTGACTTCGACCATTTGAGACAATTTTCACCGATCGAGGCAGTTCGCGCTGCACGAGCGCTTTGACTTGAGCTTGAATGTCTTCGTTCACCAAATCTGTCTTGTTGAGAATTACGAGATCCGCGCAGGCTAACTGGTCTTCAAAGAGTTCTTGCAGCGGCGTTTCGTGGTCGAGGTTGGGATCGGCTTGCCGCTGGGCCTCGACTGCCTGCAAATCGCTTGCCAAAGTCCCAGATGAAACGGCTTCACAGTCTACGATCGTGATCACGCCATCGACGGTCGCAGCATTGCGGATCTCATGCCAACGAAAAGCTTTAATCAAAGGTTTGGGAAGTGCCAATCCAGAAGTCTCGATCAAGATGCAATCAAGGCTATCTCGGCGCTTGAGAAGCTCTAGCATCGTGGGCAAAAATTCTTCTTGGACAGTGCAGCAAAGGCAGCCGTTTGTCAGCTCAACAATATTGGATTGAGGCTCTTCTTCATCTTCTGGGCAGACTTGGCAAGATCTCAACAAATCTCCGTCGATTCCCAGTTCGCCAAACTCGTTGACTAGAACGGCGATGCGTCTGCCCTGATTGTTTTGCAACAAGTTGCGAATCAGCGTTGTTTTACCACTTCCTAGAAACCCCGTGATCACCGTAACTGGGATTTTTGCAGCCATGTTGTCTCCTTTCAAGCTAGAATCCTGGCGGTTTGATGGTTCTCAACTAGAAAATCACCAAACCGCCAGGATTCAAAATAACGCAAAGCGTTGATCAATAGTCAGAAGAGGAATTATTCAGCCGTTGCCAATTCGGTGCTGCCACGATTGCGTTTGCGAGTCAGCAGATTGAATAGCTGAACGCCGATCGCCTTAATCAAATTCCCTTCTAGCTCTTGGAACATTTTCATGTTCATGCCAAAAGCGTCGTTGGCTTCTTCGACGATGCGATCGTCCGTTGCTTCATCGACTGCAACTTCATTGAGCGTTTGACGATACATTTGCTTAAAGGCTTTCTCGTCAGGAATTTGCTTAAACGAGTAGAACGCCAAGCCTTCTTCGTCAGACAAGTTCATCGCATTTTGAGCAATCTTTCTAAGAATCTGCCCGCCGGATAGATCGCCCATATAGCGAGTATAAAGGTGAGCAATCAGCAACTCTGGCTGAGTCGCAGCAATCTCATGAATGCGCTGCACATAAAGTTTTGTGGCTTCAGACGGCGCAACTTCTGACTTCCAGTTTGCGCCAAAATAATAGGCGAGGTCTTGCTCTAGACTAGCTTTGCGGTCTAGCTCTGGGAAGTAGAGTTTGCCGAGAACGGGGTGATCGCGGTGGTTGTGCATCTCTTCTTCCATCGCTGAGTAGACGAAGTAAAGATTCGCCACCAGTTTGCGATAAGAATTTTTCTCAACAGTGCCCTTTAGAAAACACGAGATAAATCCTGTGTTCTCCGCCATGCTGTGCGCTTTCTTGGTGCCCTCGCGGAGCTTCGTTGCTAGATTACTGCTCATTCTAAACTTCCCAACCTTAAAGTAGTTTGCTGGCGTGTCAAGCCTCAAAGGTCAATCGAATTTAAACCTCGGATTTGAAGCTGTGAGACTCTTAAATCCAAAGTTCAAAATTGGTAATATCCGCGTCTTTTGTTACGTTAATCTGATTTGATGAGCGTTTTTATTACAAATTCTTACATCAAATAATGCTTCGGACAAAATTTAAGCAGATTTTGAGCCTCAAGCCCTGATTTAACCGTGGACAGGGTAAAACTGGTTGTTAGAGCTTGCATGGCAGTAGCTTTGGTTTAACCGTCAGCGATAGAGCGACAAACTAGCGACGCATTTATCGGTATCGTGACCCTAAAAACGGAGTCAGTTAAGACTTAGGCTGGTCAACTGTGGGCTTTTCAAGCCCCCGCTATATCGGTACTCCGATTAGCGGTGGGTGGTTGACTGAGGAGCGCTCTACAAATCCCCGTGAGTAAAGGGTTTAGCGTTCGTTCCAGAATAGGTTGCGGCGATGTGACCGTTACCTACTAACTGATATTTGTAGGTGACGAGTCCTTCTAAACCAACAGGCCCACGCGGGGGCATTTTTTGAGTGCTGATGCCCACTTCTGCACCAAAGCCGTAGCGAAAACCATCTGCAAAACGAGTTGAGCAGTTGTGATAGACACCCGCCGCATCGACTTGAGCCAGAAAGGTTTGAGCCGATGTTGAATCTTCGGTGACGATCGCGTCTGTGTGCCGCGACCCATAAGTATTGATGTGCTCGATCGCGGCTTCTAAAGAATCGACAATTTTGATTGCTAATATTAAATCACTATATTCAGTTACCCAATCTAATTCTGTTGCAGCAGCGATGTTAAGAATTTCACGAGTCCGTTCATCGCCTCGTAGTTCTACATTTTTTGATTGCAATGCAGAGGCTGCTTCTAAAAGAAACTCTGATGCGATCGCTTGATGCACGAGTAGAGTCTCGATCGTGTTGCAAGCTGCTGGATATTGTGTTTTAGAATCGACTGTAATTTTGATCGCTTTCTGAATATTGGCAGTGCGATCGACGTATAAATGACAAATTCCTTCTGCGTGTCCTAGTACTGGAATTCGCGTATTTTCTTGCACAAATCTCACAAAAGAATTTGAGCCTCTAGGAATAATTAAATCTACATATTGATCGAGTTTTAATAACTCTAGCGTTTCTTCTCGTGTGGTTAAGAGTTGCACAACTGATGAATCAATTTCTGTTTGTGCTAACCCTTGATGAATCGCTTTTACAAGGGCTTCGCAAGAACGAATTGCCTCTTTGCCACCTTTGAGAATTACGCCATTTCCTGACTTGATTGCCAAGCTCGAAATTTGCATCACGGCATCGGGTCGTGCCTCAAAAATTACGCCCAACACACCTAGCGGACAGGTAATGCGCTTGAGAATCAGTCCTTCGTCGAGTTGGCGATCGATTTGAATGACTCCGATCGGGTCAGCTAATCTACCCACGTCACGCACTCCGGCGATCGCGCCCTTGAGTTTCGCTTCGTCAAGTTTCAATCGTGCATAGAGGGCGGGGGCGATTCCGGCTAGTTGGGCAGCTTCACAGTCGGCGGCATTGGCGGCGAGAATTTCGGCGGCGTTGGCTTCTAAGGCATTTGCTATGGCAGCGATCGCTTGATTCTTCACCTCGCTGGGCTGCGTCCCCAAATGTCGGGCGGCGTTGCGTGTGTTTTGGGCCAAAGTGACGAGCAAGATTTCACTTAGCGGATTTGAAGCAGCAGCTTGCGAGACAGTCATGGGCAGAAAGAACTAGAATTTTAGATCTTCAGATTAGTACATTTTAAGAATCGTGCGATCGGGCTTTTAGCCATTAATTTTCAAAGCAATCAATAATTTTGTTTGTTGAAGTGATTGATCACGCTTTCTCGTCACCAGCCAAATCTGATTGGTGATCGCATTCACTGGTTTTAGAATTAGCGTTAATTTATTTTCACTGATCCATTTTTCGCATAAATAATCTGGCAACACACTAAAGCCAAAACCAGCCGCGATCGCTTGTCGAATTCCTCGCAAATCGGGCAAGATTAATCTGGGTTTGAGGTCTATTCTGTGCCCAAAGACCACCCGCCAAAAACGACGCACGATCGGCAAGTCTTCACCATAAGCAATCCAAGCTTGACCTCTGAGCCATTGCTCTAACTGGGTTAGATCAGTTTGCAAGATGTCGTGAGAAATCGGAATTACGGTTTCGGGAGGCGCAACTAGCCAAAAGTTTTCACTAAAAATAAGTTGATAGTCGAGATCAGCACGGGTAATTTTTTGGGTTGCAATCACGGCATCTAATTGTCCTGCCAGCAATTGCTCAACGAGTTCTTGAGCTAACCCAAATCGAATTGTGTAGAGTCCATCGTTGGGTAACTGATTGAGAATTCGCTCGATAAAAAACTCTTGAGGGGTGCCGATGCGAATGATTTGAGGGGCGTTTAATGCAGTGTTTTTAGTCGGAATTGATTCGAGTTGCTCGATCGCGGCAGCAACTTGCGTATACAGCCGTTTTCCTGCTTCGGTGGGAATCATGCGGCGGGGCGATCGCTGAAACAACAAATATCCCAGTGCAAATTCTAGAGCGGCAATGTGTTGACTGATCGCAGGCTGGGTTAGATGCAAAACCTGGGCGGCTCTTGATGCTGTGCCTACTCGATAAACCTCAACAAAGCTGCGATACCATTCAAAATCAACCATAAATATATTTATAGCAAACTCTAGTTTTCATAATTTTACTTTTAGATAAAGCGCCTCTAGGATGGGAGGAATCCACTCAGAGACAGCGTTTTATGCCAGCTAAAAAAGTTTTAATCGTTTTGACTAGTCATGACACGCTAGGCAACACGGGCAAAGAAACTGGGTTTTATTTACCTGAAGTCACCCATCCCGAAGCGGCGTTTGAGAAGGCGGGGTTCTCGATCGATTACGTCAGCCCAAAAGGGGGCAAAGCACCAATGATCGGCATTGATTTAAAAGATCCGCTTAATCAAGCGTTTTTAGAGAATGCTGCAAAAGTTGCTCAGGTTGAGACGACGCTGACTCCTGCCCAAGTTGATTCAACGAAGTATGATGCCATCTTTTATGCAGGTGGACACGGAACGATGTGGGACTTCCCAGAGAATCAAGAATTGGCGGCGATCGCGTCCACAATCTACGAACAAGGTGGAGTCGTTGGCGCAGTCTGTCACGGGCCTGCGGGGTTGGTGAATATCAAGCTGTCTAACGGTGATTATTTAGTCAGCGGCAAAACCGTAGCAGGCTTCACCAACGACGAAGAAGCGGCAGTTGGCTTATCTGAGGTCGTGCCGTTTTTTCTAGAAGAAGCACTCACCGATCGCGGTGCCACTCATACCAAAGCTGCGAATTTTGAGTCTCATGTAGTGGTCAGCGATCGACTGGTCACAGGACAAAATCCTGCATCAGCAGCCGGGGTTGGTGAACAAATGGTAAAGCTGCTTAAAGCGTAAGCGCCACCCCTAAAGCCACGTCAGTTCGATGTAGTTTCGCTTCGTTCTTCAGGGCTTCAGCCCCCTAAATCCCCCAATTCTGGGGGACTTTGAACTCCGATTCCCCTAGAATTGGGGGCTAGGGCGTTCCCGGATTGGCAATCGCCGCGAGAAATTTCATCGAATTCACATACAGCCATTTCTGCTAAAAATCTACGCCGCGCTTGAGATCGATGCCTTTCTCAGCGTAGTGTTTGTGGCAGATCATCTCAGAATGAACCGTGGCCAGGTCGAAGTATGCTAGAGGATTTTTACACCGTCCGGTGATGATGATTTCAGTATCACGAGGCTTGCGGAGCAGTGCCTGCACGATCGGTTCTTCGGGCAACAATTCCAAATCTACCGTCGGATTTAATTCATCCAGAATAATGGTTTTGTAAAGTCCCGATGCGATCGCGGCGCGGGCAATTTCCCAAGCGCGTTCTGCCTCAACATAGTCAAGTTCTTGCTGTTGTCCACGCCAGACGATCGCATCGCGCCCCGATCGCTGGTGATCGACCAGACTGGGATAAATCTGGCGCAGTGCCGCGATCGCCGCATCTTCGGTGTAGCCTGCCCCCCCTTTGAGCCACTGCATAATCAAAACTCGGTGAGATTTGTCTTGCCCAATGCCCTTACCGATCGCTTGCAATGCTTTGCCTAACGCGCTCGTAGACTTGCCCTTTCCTGACCCGGCGTAGATTTCGATCCCTGCGATGCCTGGTTTTGCGGCGGGATGATAGAGCGGTCGCATCTCTGAATGCAAGTCAGCAATGTCAACTAATTTTTGAGGTGCGCCTCGACCTGTAGCAATGATCTCCATCGGTTCGGGCTTGCGCTTGAGGGTGCTGATCACTTCGTTGATCGGCAGCAATCCTAAATCCAAAACCGGGTTCAGTTCGTCCATGACCACGACTGAATAAAGACCGGATGCGATCGCGCCTTTTGCCACATCCCACCCGCGTTGAGCTTCTTGACGATCGAACTTTGTGATCTCGTCTGCCCCAAAATATTCGGCTCTCCCAGTGCGAACCTGGTCAATTAAATGAGGAAAACCGCGCTGAAGTGCCTGGATCGCTGCATCTTCGTCATAGGTGCGTCCGGGCCCTTTGAGAAACCGCAGCAGCAGCACACGGGTTTGAGAAAAATTGTGAATGCCCAGACCAATCGATCGCAGCACTACGCCCAACGCCGCCTGAGACTTTCCCTTCCCGGCACCATCATAAACGTGGATCTGCCCGATCATCCGCTCCGATCGCGCTTGAGCCGTCCGAATGCCAATGCCCGTTCTGGTCATAACCTTGATTCATACATGGTTTTCTATCAGAGGAATGTGGGCTAAATAACGCCGACACTCTATATGCTGAAGTTCGCAAAGCCTCAACCCAAGAATTGTTCAGTGAGATAATCGAAGCATTGAGATTTCGTCCTTCAATCTGACCTGAGAAAATTAGATTTTGTTTAACTCACGATCCTTAACGAAGTTTCTTATTCTTGAGTTTCGCAGCGCTTGTTAGTAGACTACTCCCTGAGCGAACCATCTTGCCTGAGAAAGGTCTGAACAGAAATTCTTGAAGATTAGCAGGCTCACCAACATAGTCTAAACCAGTTGGCGGATACTCTCCTTTTTTCGGAAAGTATCCTGTTCCAAACAAAACATCCCACAACGAAAATGCGGCTGAGTAGTTCTTGCCACGATGTTCTTTAAATCGAGAGTGATGGATGCGGTGAAAATGAGGATCTACAAATAGATATTGAAGTTTGCCAAAATTGAAACTGGTGTTTGAATGAATGAGTTGACCCCACCCTCTAAGTAGAATAAAGAGCGCCATTGTTTCACCGATATCGATTTCAACCAAAAGCTTCAGAGGAATGATCATCAGCGGTATTCTAAAAATTTCTTCTGAAAAATGGTGAACATCATTAAAGGCACTCATCTCTCTAAGCGAGTGATGAACTGAGTGAAACTGCCAGAAAAAATGATTAGAGTGCTGCAACCGATGAAACCAGTAATAGAATAAATCAGCAACTAAATAAGGAATGAAAGGTAGCAGTATCAGCCCTACAGCCTTGTAGATGGAGTTTTGTGATTGAGAAAGCTCAGACAAGTTCAAATGGAAGAGGGATTGGTAATGATTAATAAGCAGTAATTGTTCTATAAGAGTCTGTAGAGCGACGGTGATTAAGATATATACAATCCAAAAGTAAGCCCCTTTTAACTTAGATTTAAATGATTGCTTCTCTCCTGGAAAAAGCAGCTCAAAGATGATGAGAATGAATGACGCGATCGCCACCATTTTGATGTATTCGACTGCTCTGTCTGAAACTAAAGAGAAGTAAGCAACCATGAGCAACACTTTGGTATCTTAAGATTTAGATTATGAACTCTCGCCTAGCTCAATATGAGCAGTTTAACAAAGATTTCAACCGATGAACTAGATTTACCTGCTGCAGAAAGCTTTGCTCAAGGATGCTTGTTTGGTTCACCCTCTAGATAGTCTTATGATGTAGCTCTTTTTAAGGAGAATCAGCAGCTTCTTTGCGATCGTTTTAGACCAGTGGGTTGCGAAGTCGTCAATCGTGATTTTCATCAAGTGAGCGAATGGGATAGCTACCGCCACTAGAATTAGAAAAGAAACTAGGCAAACAAGGTTATAACCAAAGGTAGATCCCCATCTTAAAATGATCCATGAAGACAGTGAGTTGACCAGTGGTTGATGAATTAGATATAAGGGAAAAGAAATAAAGCCAAAGTAGACAAAAAATCGTTTAGAAAAAAAGGAACCTATACTTTCACTAGTAATCGCTAAATAAAGCATAATTACAGATGCTAGAAAGTGCATAAAAACATTGATATCAAGATTAAGTCTAAGAAGTAATGGTTTAAGAACAGTCAAATAGGCATAGGATTTTGACGACTCACCAAATCCACCCAAATATAGAGATACAAGCAACAAGCTACTAACCTGAATAGAGTTGAACCGGGGTAGAGATCTATGAAATCTGGCTAAAGTAGCTCCTATCAAAAAGGAAAGTAAAAAAATCTCAAATCTCTTATTAATAATTAAGAAAAAGAATGCAATAACTACTATATTTATGAGGCTGAATTTACTTTTGTATGCAGACAACGAAAATATAAAAACCAGAATTGAACCTAGAAATTCTACTGGCATTGTCCACAGAACGAGATTGTATAATTCTGAAAATTCGCTATTCCCGAAACAAACATCTAACAGGACACTCTTCAAGAGGTGTGTAATATCAACTGGTAATTTAAAGAGATTAGTGTAGTCAAGCACCTGATTAGCTCCGTTCAATAGCGACAGTTCTTGAATATAATAAAGATTAAAATTAATTAAGAGAGCAGCGAACAAAGACGAAAAACCAGCCGGAATGACTAGCCTTGTGTAACGTGATAAAGCTCTGATATAAATAATAGATGAATCGCCTGCTTCAAAAAAACTCAGCGTTAGAATGAAGCCGCTTAGAACAAAGAATAAGCAAACTGCAAAACTTCCTTTGTAGAAGAAAGTGATTGGCGAATGGAAGAGAAAAACTTCCCACGATGAGTGAGAAATACTACTGACCCCATTAGCTGCTGCTGGAGAAAATACGGCAATGACGTGCCACAGCAGAACAATCAGAGCCGCCGTTCCCCGCAATCCATCCACAAACTCTACCCTCAAGGGCGACCCAAACTCGGCTTTCTTTGCTTCTAAGGGAATCATTTTGAATTCTTCTAGCGTTGTGGGCCTTGAGCCAGTACTCGTCTGAGAAGATACTGAAAACTGATTTAAGTAGTCTCCTGAACGCCCATAGCGTGAAGACTTCTTGCGCCAAGTCGTCAGCAATTTCTGAAACCTCACTAAATTTTCAGGCGAAAACGCAGACCAATGTAGCGCCCTTACTCACAGCGACTGCGTTTGTTCTACTTCCCCACAAACTTCATGTTTTCAATCAGCATATTACCTGGCGATCGCTCTAAAATCAATGGTATTGCGAAACCGTTTAGATGGTCAGAAACCTGGAGTATATTTTGTGGCAACAACCAATCTGCTGTCAATCGTGATTGGCTAGGTGATCTTAGGCATCTTCATCATTAGATGCGTCCAGGTTCTTTAAGAAACCGCAGCACACAGGTTTGAGAAAATTGTGAATGCCCAGACCGATCGATTGCAGCAGCGTGCAGCTTTATTGTAACGAACTTGACCCTGATAAGATTAGCAGGTTAATGCTCACTCGACGCTACATCTAGCGGTCAAACTATAAAAGATGTTTAGGGGTAGAGAATTGATGTCTTTTTTCAAACTTTCTGTGCAGATCAGCCGACTAAACGTAAAATCGTCTGTGTTCACGATGCTGATTTACTTTGCGAAGCTCAGAGCGATCGTCCTACTCTTTTTTTGATCATGTCTTCTTTTGATGTCTTGCCTTTGCGGGCGGTGCTGTTTCAACTTTTGTTTTTGGTGACTGCGATCGCCCTAGAATCGATGGTGCTGCGAAACCGTTTAGGAATCGGTCGAAAAATCAGCATTCAATTTGCGGCGACGACCAATCTGCTGTCAACCGTGATTGGCTGGATGCTGTTTTTTATCGTCGAGCCACTGCTGTCACCTGAGCTACGATCGCAGCTCATCAGCTACATCTTTTTTGACTTGACCACTAATCCTCCCCTCTTGATCGGACTCGCGTTCATCAGCTTTATCGCCACATTTTTGGTCAAACTCGAAGGCATTACCTGGCTAGAACTGCTGCTCGGCATGAAAAAAGATGTAGAAACCGAAGCCAGAGCCACCGCCAAGTTTCAAGGAAGACGCGCCCAGAGAGCTGCTTTTGCCACGGTGCCCAATCGTCCGTTAGCCGTTTTGTGGGCAAATGCGATTAGCTTTAGCGCCATCACGCTGCTGATTGGCATTCGCCTACTTTTTGATCAAACTTTCGGAACCTTCTAATCGCTCAACGTCTAGCCCTGTTTCATCAGCATCATGACCAAATTTTTTGAAAACATTCAGAAACGCTTGAAGGAGATTGGTTGGGCATCTTGGCAAACTTTTATTGCCTTGAGCGTGTTTTCAGTGATTGTGGCAGGCATGACCCACTCGCCCGTTCAAACCATCATTGCTAACTTTGGCTGGCTGTTTTTGTTGATCGGGGTTTGGTGGTTTACCTACGACTCAACGGTTAAGAAAAGGCTGACGTTTAACGGGCTATTTACTGGGCCGTGGATTGTAGGCGCGATCGTCTGTCTTTGGCTATTCGGCAGTTGGAACGGTGCCCCAACTCCGGCTTCCTTTATTAGCTGGCCTCCGGTTTCAGCGCTAATTTGGTCAGTTCCTCGGTTTATCAAAACTGACCCTGACAAGAAAACACCAACTTACACGGTTCCTACGCCTGCTGCTCGTCAAGATATCGTTTTGATGCTCTTGAGCAACCTGGTGATTAGCTGTTGGTTTCAACTGCATTTCTTGCTGCAAGATTGGCTGGTCGCTTATCCAAGCATTCGCTCTGATGATTTTGGACGCAGCGCCTTTGTGGTGGCGCTAAACCCTCAAAGTCAGCCAGACATCAAGGGCATCGATCTCTTAGATGCTGCCGAACAAAGCTTAAAAACTCGCTTAGAAGGCAAGCCTTGGGGAGACGTAGAACGTTGGCTATCTCCAGAACAGTTAAATCAAGAAATACCCAAATTAGCTGCTGACGCGCACACAAAGATGCCGCTTCTGTCTGAAAGCAACCTGTGGGATCTGCGCGGACGAGTGCTGCCCGATACCCAATATACTTTAGAACTGCAAGCGATTTGGCAAGGGCCGAGCGCAAAGACAGAAGGCTACTACATTACCAAGGCGTGTCAGATCACTCAAGGTCGCAAAGCCGGCCCACCCGCCGATTTTGAGGTTAGCTCGT
This sequence comes from Phormidesmis priestleyi ULC007, assembly GCF_001895925.1. GTDB lineage: Bacteria > Cyanobacteriota > Cyanobacteriia > Leptolyngbyales > Leptolyngbyaceae > Phormidesmis_A > Phormidesmis_A priestleyi_A. Next base: position 31,240 of record NZ_MPPI01000020.1, read on the forward strand.
CTGCGGGGTCTACGACGCGATCGCGCGCGATCGGCACCGTTAAATGTGAAGCGCCCAGTCAGCCTCTACCAATTCCTCCACAAACGCCAACTTAAGGAAGTCTATGACACAGCACGTAGTCAGCGTGGGCAGCACCCTGGGCAGAGTGGTGACGATCGCGACGAATGTTTTTCGAGAAGTGATTCGCGATCGCATCCTCTATCTAATCGGATTCTATGCGCTGGCGTTGATGCTAGCAGGGCGACTCTTACCCGAAATTGCTGCCACTACTGAGAAAAAAATCCTGCTAGATCTGAGTTTGGCGACGATGAGTATGTTGGGCTTGGTGATCGCCGTCTTTGTGGGAACTGGATTAGTCAACAAAGAAATCGAGAAGCGCACCGTCTTTGTTTTGATTGCCAAACCTGTTAGCCGGGCAGAGTTTATCATCGGCAAACACTGGGGATTGTCTGCGGTGTTGGCGGTGTTGGTCGCGGCGATGACTGCGATCGCGCTACTAATCCTGTCTTTCTACCAAGTTCCCTTCTCGTTACGAGATATTTTAATTTCCTCTAGCTTTTTGTTTTTGCAGCTATCGCTGATTACGGCAGTGGCGATCGGGTTTGGCGTGTTCACGAGTTCTCTGTTAGCCATTCTGTTTACGTTTGCGATTTATTTAATGGGGCAACTCAGTCGAGATCTGGTGACGTTGGGCAAGTTGGCAAAAAATCCGTCGATCGAGTCCGTCACGCAAGGACTCTATCTTGTACTTCCCGATCTCGCCCGTCTGGATTTAAAAAACCAAGCTGCCTATCACTTAATTCCTAGTTCCGATGTGCTAGTTAGCAATGCGTTGTATGCGTTGATTTACACGATTTTGGTGCTGACGATCGCCTCGCTCATCTTTTCCACTCGCGAGTTTTGACCCGTTTTAACGCTAGTTCGACGAGGTTTTTCGCTTCGTTCTCAGCGGCTTCTGCCCCCTAAATCCCCCATTTTGGGGGACTTCAAGCCCAGCACTGAGGTTCAAAGTCCCTCACTTGTGGGGGATTTAGGGGGCTACCTGAATTTGCAACCGTAGCGAAAAGCTTCATCGAACTGACATCGTTTTAAGAGGCTTTGAGCGTCCGTTCTAAGATGCTTTTGGCAGGTTCTACGATCGCCCACTTGCCATCGGGCTGTTTGCGAAGGGCAGCAAACTGCATCGTGTCACCACTGCCGATCGTGTCTCCTTGCCGCAGTTTTCCAAGTTGGGGCGCGTTTAGCCCACAAAATCGAAATTTGTAGGCAGGAATTTCTGCGGTCGAGAAGAAGACACAGCCTCGCTTGTCTATCTGCGCTTCGCCATCAAACGGGGCATAGACAGGGCTACCTTTCAGCGCGATCGAAATGTCTCCCAACCCGCCCAAGACTTTGTAGCCAGCGATCGTGTCTCCGGGTTGCAGTTCCCACTTTTGAAATAGCTGAATGTCGATCGGGGGTTGACCGGATGGTTGAGAATTGCAGCCGCCGATCAAAAAAAGCAATGCACCGAAGAGGATCAGTCTTGCCCTAACGCAACCAAAACTTATAGCTTGCATACTGATCACCCTCATAGAGAACCACAATCTGCCTTTGTGGGTCAAATTCTAGAGCATAAACTTCTCGTTCAGCCGTTGATCCCGATCGCACTTGCAAACTTGGCAATTTACAAGCAGGCTCACCCACAATTTCCCGAATTTTGGTTTTTTGATCGCCTTCTGCCACGGTCAATAATTTAGCGACCTGTTGCCTAGTCAGCTTACCCTGAGGAGACGAGGTTAATGGACAGAGTTCGGTACCTGGTTTTGTGCCAAAAGAAGGTAAGCCTCGCAGGTCAGCAAACAGCCCTAGTGCCAGCAGAGCGGCTCCTCCTGCCAGCAGTTGTTTACGGTTAAAACGTCTTGGCTGGGAGTGTGTCATAACTTCCCCCCGATCAACAGCCCCAGAGTCAGCAGCAGCAGACGGTAGATCAAGACTGGGCTAGACTTGGGCACACAGAAAGCTAGATAACCTGCTAGCACGGCTGGGCAAAACAGCAGGAGAAAGATCGGCAAATTTAGGAAAGGCAAACTTTTTGTCAGCAGCGTTAGCCCAATGCGTAGACCTGTGGCAGTCAATGTCCAGATCACGGCATCGAGCGCGATCACCCCTGGCCTTTGCGGCAGTTGCAGCCGAGGCTGAAGTCGCTTCCAATAATAGCGGAGGGTGCGACGACGCGGAACCGCCATTTGGGGGCGTGGAGAAGTCGAGAATCTAGGCGGCGTTTCTGAAGAGTTGGTTGAGGCAATTTTGGGCTGCATTGCGACTAACTGATCAGCAGATGCTATGACTGTGCTGTCGTTTGAAGGGGTCGCGGCTGCAACAGGCTCAGTTTTAGAGGCACGACGATCGCGCAAAAATGGCGGAATGTTGAGTTCGGCCGATTGACCAGACGCTGGGGGAGACGGCGTTTGCTTCGTCACTGCCGGAGCCTGTGGATGAGCGGTATGAGCGATCGTCCGCAGTTCTTGCATCTCGGATTGAATCTCGATCGACTGTTGGTTGATCTGATCTGCTTGCGTTTTTAGCTGTCGCAATTCTTGCTCTAAGATCTGAAATCGGGCCACGATCGACGGCTGAGTTGGCTCCCAAATTGACTTGACCTGATTAGGTGTCGCTTGTTTGGCTTTGAGAGAAGTCTGCTGTTTGGTTTTGGCGACAGTCTTTGGGGTGGTTGCGCGACGCTTGCGGGCGGGGGCAGCCTCTTGCACTGGTGTGGTCAGATCGGCAAGGGCGGAACTGTCTGCTTCTGCTCGATCGAGGTCAGAGGAATTTTCTTTTGATTCAGAGGATTTAACACCAGGCTCTCCTTGATCGGGCTGAATCTGACTTTCTGATTTCAGTTCTCTCATGTTGGCTCCTGAGTCTAGCGAATTTAAGGATTAGTATAGTATAATAGTACTATTTATAGTATCTACATACTAGCATCACTCTGTCAAGCCGGGATTGAGACATCAGCCGCTCAAGCGCAAAGCCATCACCCATTGAGGTGACTAATTTTCTACTATGAGATCATGATTTGAGTCGGTTGGCGACTTAACCGCCGCTTAATGCTAAGACTCACCGATTTTTGATGTGAACTTGACCTACCCTAGAGGTTAAGTTCGCAAATTGACGTGTTTCCATGCCCTTGACGATCTTGGTTGCTGATGACGATTCAGGCACACGCCTTTCAATTGGCGACTATCTTGAAGCCTCTGGCTACTCGGTTATTTCGGCTGAGAACGGCAAGGAGGCGCTTGGGATGGTCGAAACTTATCAGCCTCACCTGATAGTGACAGACATCACAATGCCCCAGATGGATGGCTATGAACTGGTCAGACAGGTGCGGCGGCAGCCTTCTTTGCGTCTGTTGCCTGTGGTTTTTCTCACCGGACGCACCGACCCTAAAGAGCGGGTTTTGGGCTATCAGCTTGGCTGCGATATCTATCTAGCCAAGCCGTTTGAGCTATCTGAGCTAGGAGCTGTCGTTCGCAATTTGCTAGAGCGATCGCAGATGATTGAGTCTGAGTGGCGATCGCGGGTGCAGGCAGTTGGAGTTAATGAAGCCTCTGCCAAGGTGTCAATCTATGAGCCAACGGTCGTAGTAGACCTGACCGATCGTGAAACAGAAGTGTTGTATCTCTTAAGCGAAGGACTCTCGAATAGTCAAATTGGAGACAAGCTTCATCTGAGTCCCCGCACGGTTGAAAAACACGTCAGTAGTCTGCTCAGAAAGACCGACACCAGCAATCGAGCCGAGTTAGTTCGGTTTGCAATGGTGCATCATTTACTAAGTTGATTAGGGCTTACACAAACCGCGAAGGTTTTAACCAAGAATCAAGCATCTGACCGACAGAGTGGCTTAAACCTCCGAGGTTTTGGTCAAAATGCGTAAGTCCTGTTGATTTTGCTGAAGATGTTGAATCCATCAGGCAGTTTATTTTTTCGCCAACCTTTCTTCGGTTACAACCCAATTTAGCAACCCTTCGCAGGCATCAAACAACAGGTCAATCACCTGATTAAAGCCTTCTTCACCCCCGTAGTAGGGATCAGGAACTTCCCTAAGCGTGTGGCGGGTGCAAAAATCACACATCAAGCGCACCTTCTGCCCATATCGACCCGATCGATCGAGGGCACAAAGGCCTTCATAGTTGTCGCGATCCATCGCTAAAATTAGGTTAAATTCTTCAAAATCAGCTTTTGTAAACTGACGGGCATGACCGACTAGCTCAATGCCTCGAAGTCTGGCAGCCCCATTCATGCGACGATCGGGCGGGTTGCCGATGTGATAGCTTGACGTGCCCGCAGAATCGCACTGAATCTGATCGGCTAACCCCGCTTGTTGAATCAGGTGATTCATAATATTTTCTGCCGAGGGCGATCGGCAAATGTTGCCCAGGCAAACGAAAAGTAGTTTATAAGTCATCTTTTTTGAATGCAAAAACCGGGCTACCGTATTTTAGATTAATCGGTTAGCCCGGTTGAGAAAAACAGGTGAACGGTCTGACGTTACATCCCCATGCCAGGCAGGTTTAGCCCGCCAGTCAGTTCTTCCATTTGTTCGCGCATGGTTGCGGTCGATTTGCTATAAGCATCTTGCATGGCTGCTAAGACTAAATCTGCAACTAGCTCTGGCGACTCTTTCAGCGCATCGGCAGAGATGGTGACATCGATCGGTTCTTGATTGCCACTCAGCACAACCTTAACCAATCCACCGCTCGATTCGCCTTCAATTCGCATTTGTTCAAGTTCTTCTTGAAGGCGCTTTGCCCCTTCTTGAACTTGTTGAGCTTTTTGGAAGGCTTCTTTCAGTTCCTTCATTTTGCCCAGACCAAAGCCAAATCCCTGTCCTTGTGACATAACTTCCTACGTGGGGTTGAGTGGAGTGTTAATCAGAATGCTCTGATTTGATGACGGTTCCATCGTGCGTCATCCAGGCAATGAGAATAGCACGCGATCGTGATGGAAGCCAAACAGATTCCATTATGACATTGCCTGAGACGGTCGGGTGAAAATCTTGCTCAAACCAGGATCGTGAATTAAATCAACGTGAATTCGATAAGATCCTGCGCTGCGGTTGCACCTCTGGAACGCCCCCTAAATCCCCCACCAGTGAGGGACTTTGAACTGAAAGTCTAGGTCTGAAGTCCCCCAAAATGGGGGATTTAGGGGGCTGAAGCGCTGAATGACGAAGCGAGAAAACTCATCGAACTGATATTAAATCATGTCGATAAGATCCTGCGCTGCGGTTGCACCTCCGAAACGCCCCCTAAATCCCCCACCAGTGAGGGACTTTGAACTGAAAGTCTAGGTCTGAAGTCCCCCAAAATGGGGATTTAGGGGGCTGAAGCGCTGAATAACGAAGCGAGAAAACTCATCGAACTGATTTACTTGAGCAAGGTTTCTTTGACGTAGGTGACGGTGGCATAGAACTGGAAGTCAACGTTTTTCTTTTTAGAAAATCCGTGTCCTTCGTCTTTTGCCATCAAATACCAGATCGGAACTTGATTTTTTCGCACGGTTGCGACGATTTGCTCGGCTTCGTTGAGCGGCACCCGCGGATCGTTTTTGCCGTGAATCACAAATAGAGGTTTTTGAATGCGATCGGCGTTGTTAACTGGCGAAATCTTCAGCAAAAATTCTCGCATTTTGGGGTCGCGTTCGTCGCCATATTCGACGCGGCGCAAATCTCGTCGATAGCCTTCGGTTTTTTCGAGAAACGTGACAAAGTTTGAGATGCCGACAATATCGATCGAGGCGCGAATGCGATCGCTGTAGTGGGTTGCCACGGCGAGAGACATATAGCCGCCATAGCTGCCGCCTGTGACTAGAATTCGATCTTTATCGAGATCAGGTTGGGTGGCGATCCAATCCAACAGTGCGCCGATATCTTTGACAGAATCTTCTCGCAAAAATCCGTCGTCTAACTTGAGAAACGTTTTGCCGTAGCCTGTAGAGCCGCGCACGTTGGGAAAGATCATCGCTACGCCCAACTCGTTTAAGTAATAGTTGGCGCGTCCTAAGAAAACGGGACGAAATTGTCCTTCAGGGCCGCCGTGAATGTCGATGATCACCGGACGTTTGCCCGCAAATTTGGCAGGCGGACGATACAGAAATCCAGAGATTGATTTGTCGTCAAAACTCTTCCAGCGCACTAGTTCTGGTTCTGAAAACTTGGAGGTGTTTAAACCGCCTGTTTCGCTCTCTGTCCAGCGATCGACTTTATTCGTCACCAGATTTAGAGAATAAACATCGGCGGTCGATCGCGCAGAAATCAGCGTGAAGCCCAAATCCTGATTGTTGCGATGCCAGGTGATGCCATAAACTAATCCGACTGGCAATTTTGGCAGCGAGATTTCCTTGCGGGTAGCGGTATCTAGGATATGGAGAACGCTGGCTCCGTCTTCGTTGGTGACAAAGGCGAGGTGTTTGCCATCTTTAGAGAGATCAAAATCTTCAACATCCCAAGGAATTTGGCTCGTGAGATAAGTGGGTTGAGACGTAGCTAAGTCAACGTAAGCGAGACGAGAAAACTCTGAGTCACGATCGCTGACGACATACAAACCTTTGCCATCTTTGCTAAATACGCCACCCTGGTAAGAAATCTTTTCTTTGCCGTTTTTAGGCGTGATTAAAGTTTTCTCACCCGATCGCGTGTCTACTAGCCAAAGATAGCTTTCATTCACCGATACATATTCTTGAATCAGCAGTTGGCGATCGTCAGGCGACCAACTCAATCCGCCCCAGCCCCCACCTTCCACTGTGGAGAGTAAGCGATCGCTCTGCGAATTTGCGGGATCGATGCTGTAAAAGTCAGTATCTTGACCCGTTCGCCGAGTGGAGGTGTAGATCATGCGATCACCGCGATTTGACCAGATGCCGCGACTGTTTTTTGATTTGCCATCGGTCAACAGCGTCACATCGCCCGTCTCGAAGTTATGGCGATAATTTTGGCTAAACTCGTTGCCGCCGATGTCTTTGCTCAACACAAAATAGTCGCCTTGAGTGGGCTGATAGGTTGCCCCACTCACCCGCTCAGGAAAGAACGTCATCTGCTGACGACTGCCCAACGGAAACTTGACTAAATGCACCTGTGGCGTGTCTGCAAAGCGCGTCGAAATCAACATTTCTCGCTTAGTCGGATGCCAACTCGACAAACTCGCCGATCGAAATTGCGTATAGCGATCGACGGTTTCGGCAAGCGTAGCGGGGATTGAGGGAATGCCCTCAGTCACTAAATTTTCGTTGGGCGCGATCGCAGCCCCTTGAGCAAGAACCATAAAGGAAGGTAGTAGAACAACTGCAAGAATAGCGGCTATAAAAGTTGAGAAGAATTTCATTTCTCAATCGTCTGTAGAAGAAAGGGGACAGGGGACAGACTTTGTTCCTGACCAATCGGTAAAGGTATTCTCATCTTTATAGTGTCGGGGTGTTTGTAAGATCAAGCGCCAAGCTTCTCCAGCATCCAACAAATTGAACCGATCGGCATATCGAGCCTGCAATAGTTCTTGAACGACTGGATAGTAGTCTGAGTTGATGCCTGGGAAAATGTGGTGTTCTGTATGATAGGAAAAGTTCAAGTGGAGTAAGTCAAATAGTTTGGGAACCTTGATTGAAAGGCTATTAACTAGCGGATCGTTAATGCTGGTCATCCGGCAGATTAGATGATTGGTATAGATGTAAAAGATGGCACCACTGTAGCCAATCCAGATGGGCAGAAAGTAACTAAGCAGCAGTTTTATAGGATGAAATCCGAGGTAAGTTAAGATACTGAGGTGAATGCCTAACATTACCAAGAATTCAAGCGCGATCGCCCTGCGTTCCTTTAAGCTCACTTTGAATGCAGCCGGAGGAAACTCGGTTAAACCATCATTAAACAACAGCACTGACATTAAGTTGCAAAATGTGTGATAGCCCCACGCATGAGCCATCCCAACTCCTAACCAGAATGGATGAATTTCTGCCGATGGGGTGAGGAGATTCCGAATCCATTTTCCCCAGTTTTTGGGTTGCTCATGCAAATAGTTGCGATCGGGGTCGTGCAAAGAGTTGGTCTTGTTGTGATGTTCCCGATTATGCACAGCCTTCCATAATGTGGGGGGTGTCCATAATATTGTCCAGCCTAAAAGACTAACAATCCGTCTCAAGTGTGGATTCTTAATCGCACAACTGTGCATTACCTCATGAGTACTAAATGCTAAAACGATTACACTGTTTCCCATCACCAAAGTGAGCGGTAAATAAAGCCACAAGAAGTAGCCATTCCACTGGGGCAGACGATCGGCAATTCCCCAGCCCAAGATTAAAATTGCAACGTTAATCAACAAGATCCAGACTTTGCTGTGGTCAGAAAGAAATGCTTCTGGAGGCAGCAAAGGGCGCAATTGCTTGGCATATTCTGCTTGCGTAATCAAGCGTTCGCGATCGATGACATTCATAAATTTTTGTAAGCTTAGTTTGATATATGTTGAGACAAGCTTGAAATAAGCTTAAGAAGCCTTAAAAACTATTTTCTCTGTGGCATCTTACTTCAATCCATCAGAGGATGCCTGGAGATAATTCTATGACTTCCCTATCCACTGGACAAGATTTTCAGCGCTACGTTCCTATTGTCGGTGATATTTCTGCTAAAAACCCCTTAGCCTATAGAGCAACTCGCGGGGTCGTCGAAGTTGTGAACGCGGTGCAGATGGCGGTCGCTGAGTCTTATATTAATGGGCTAGAGGTGCCCGACTCGGTTTTGCGATCGCTGTTTAATACCTGTATGCCTGTGATTTTCAAGCATTTCCCATCACTCCTCGCCCCGTATGAATGGGTTTTAGGAGAAACTGACCACTTGGCAGAAGGCTCTAAGGAGTTGATGAAGATTCAATATGATCTCCCCCAAGGCATGTTGAATCGAATGATTGGTGATTGGAAGGTGATTTACCCCAAATACAGCATGGGGTTGTGGGAAAAAGGAGCGGTTGATCTAGAGCAATCTCAAATGCACATGATCGACGACATGATTGAAAAACTTGAGATTCAAGATGGCGACAACATCTTAGATTTTGGTTGTGGTTGGGGCTGCGTTCCAAACTATATCTTGTCTAAGTTTCCGAATGTCAGATTTACGGGCTTGAATCTCAGCCATGAGCAGTGTGAATATATGCGTCAAAAGATGCAAGATCCTGAGAGTTATCTCAGTTCAGGTCGATTCACGCTTGTAGAAGGAGATCTCAACGAGGTTCAGTTTGAAGAAAAGTTTGATAAAATTGTTTCCGTTGGGGTCTTTTGCCATGTCGGAAATTTAACCAATGCTTTCAAAAAATTGGCTTCATTCTTAAAGCCAGAGGGCAAGTTTTTCCTTCACATCATCACGGTTCGCACTCCCAACAACATCTCTAGCGTTTTTACGCACAAATACATCTTTCCTCACGGTCGCTATTGGAGTTTTGATACCGTTCCTACGTTCAACAAAGACTTCAAAACGATCGATAGATGGTATCTGAATGGCACAAATTATCACCAAACTTTTGAAGCTTGGCTGAAAAACTTTGATGATAGCTATGACGAGGTTAAAAATCTAGGCTATGGCATCGACCCGGCTAAGTTCCGTCGCATCTGGCGATTTTATCTGATCTGGCTGGGTTCCAACTTTGCCTGTTGCGATGGTGAGATTAACGGCAACGGTCAGTTTCTCATGGTTCACAATAATTGATGAACACTCGGTTGGTGAGGGAATGTATCTCTCGATACGGTTTCTTTTGGCAGTTTTGTTAGTAGTAAGGAGAGGTAAAATAACGTAAATTCGATGAAGCTTTTCGCTGCGGTTGCGAATCTGAGCTGCCCCCTAAATCCCCCAAAATTGGGGGACTTTGAACCTCAATTCTGGGCTTGAAGTCCCCCAGGATTGGGGGTTTTAGGGGGCTGAAGCGCTGAAGAACGCAGCGAACTGACGTTAAAATAGTCCGTTTTGTAGACGTTGAATCTTTGCTAAAAGACGTATACTAATTGCAAATCTTTTAGTTTTTGGTTTCACGATCGCAGCACAGCACAACAGAATTCGCTTCTAGGGTTCCGGTTTAGCTCAGTTAAACGTCTGGTCCGAGAGAAGCAACCGTTTCTAATCAAACGGTCACACGGCGGGAAAAAAGCCCGGGAGAGCCATACAGCAGTCTTTCACTGTTTGCGGCTTCCTGGGCTTTTGCCATTTATTGTTAAGGAGCCAATCATGTCTACAGCGCCAACAACCGAGCATTCGTTAGAGATTGATCCCGCTTTGATTATTTGGGATGAAATTGTTCCGGGTGGGGCTTACTGGTCGCGGGTGATTCAGCGCGGCACCACCCTGCGAATTATCGATTTAGAAGGCTCTAGAGGAGTCTCAATGCTGTGCTACAACGCCGACAATGTTGTAGAGCGATATAACGCGGCAGACACGGCAAAAATTCAGTTCAACGCCTTTCTCAAAAAGGGAATGGTGCTTTACTCCGATATGGGGCGCGTGTTGTTCTCGCTGACTGAAGATACGAGTGGACATCACGACACATTATCGGGATGTAGCAATGTTGCCACCAATGCCGCCAAATATAGCGATGACAACCGCAACTCTCGCGACAATTTTCTACTTGCTTTGACTAAGCGAAATATGGGCAAAAAAGACATTATGCCGAATCTGAATCTGTTCTCTCAAGTGGTCGTTGAGCCAGACGGATCGATGACGTGGATAGACGGCGCTTCTAAGGCAGAAGACTTGATTGATTTGCGAGCAGAGATGAATGTTTTAGCAATTCTCTCAAATTGTCCGCATGTGCTCGATCCGATTTCGACTTATGATCCTAAACCCATTCGCGTTGTGGTTTGGCGATCGCCTGATCCGAGTGTTAATGATTTGTGTCGAACTGCATCACCCGAAGCGATTCGCGGGTTTCAAAACACGGATGCTTTGTTTATTTAATTCACTACGCAGGAGCACACAATGATTTCAACCACACAACCCGAATTAGATCCTAAGTTAGCCGTTTACGATCAAGTCCTCGCCGCCCGAAAGCCTTGGGCACAAGTGATCAAAAAAGGTCAGACTCTACGAATTGTTGATTTAGGAGGCAATCAGGCAGTCGATTTTTTGGTCTACAATGCCGATGATCCGAGTGAGCGATATAGTGCGCCTGACACGATTCGGATGCAGAACAATATTTTCATTACAACAGGAACGAAACTCTATTCTAATGATGGAAAGGTGCTGATGACAGTGGTTAAAGACACCTGCGGGAAGCATGATACATCGGGTGGTGCGTGCAGTTGTGAAAGCAACTCGGTGCGGTTTGGGTTAGATAAAAAGTGGCAGCATGCCTGTGTCGAAAATTTTCTCTACGCCCTCAAAGATTACGGAATGGGCAAACGGGATATGACGAGCAACATCAATTTCTTTATGAATGTCCCTGTCAGCAAAGACGGCACGTTAGAAATTGTCGATGGCATTTCTGATCCCGGCAGCATTGTAGATTTGCGCGCTGAGATGAATGCGCTCGTGGTGATTTCTAATTGTCCACAGATGAATAACCCATGTAATGCTTACAATCCAACTCCGATTCAATTATTGATTTGGGATGTGTTTTAAGATTGTGAGTTAAATCATATCGGTTATTTGCAAAGACAATGGGCGCGGCAGTGCCATGCCCTTACACAGATTCCCGCATTGACACGCTAATCTCCTGATTATTCACCATGTTTAACAAAGTTTTAGTCGCAAATCGGGGTGAGATTGCCTGTCGAATTATTCGCACCCTCGATCGTCTCAAGATTGCCTCGGTTGCGGTCTATTCTGAAGCAGATGCCTATGCTCGTCATGTGACAATGGCGGGTGAAGCTGTGGAAATTGGAGCAGCGATCGCCGCCGATAGCTATTTGCGCTGGGAGCGAATTTTAGAGGCAGCGCAGCAGACAGATGCTCAAGCGATCCATCCGGGGTATGGGTTTTTGAGCGAGAATGCTGAGTTTGCGGAAGCGTGTGCGGCTGCAAATATCGTGTTTATTGGCCCAACCCCGGATCAGATGCGACGGTTTGGGCTAAAGCATACGGCGCGAGAGTTAGCCGCCCAAAATCAAGTGCCACTCCTGCCGGGGAGTTCGCTTTTGGGAAGCTTAGAAGAGGCGCAGATTGCTGCGAGTACGATCGGGTATCCGGTGATGCTCAAAAGCACTGCGGGCGGCGGCGGAATTGGACTACAGCTTTGTCGCACCGAAGCCGCATTGCCAGAATTATTTCAAACTGTTCAGCGTTTGAGTCAGAATAATTTTGGTCAAAGTGGGGTGTATTTAGAGAAATATGTCGATCGGGCCCGACATCTAGAGGTGCAGATTTTTGGTGACGGCAGCAGCGTGATTGCTCTCGGTGAGCGGGATTGCTCGATTCAACGGCGCAATCAGAAAGTGATTGAAGAAACGCCTGCACCCGGAATCAGCGATCAACTTCGTCACGATTTAGCAGATGCGGCGGTGAGACTTGCTAAAGCGGTTAACTATCAGTCAGCAGGCACAGTTGAGTTTGTATTTGATGCAACGACAAGCGAGTTTTATTTTTTAGAGGTCAACACTCGCTTACAGGTTGAGCATGGCATCACCGAAGAAGTGACCGGAGTTGATTTAGTCGAGTGGATGGTGCGATTAGCGGCTGATGACCTATTTCCGTTAGAGGAGTATCGACATCAGCCTAAAGGACATTCGATTCAAGTCAGAATTTACGCAGAAGATCCGGGTAAAAACTTTCAGCCAAGTTCTGGACTCTTGACAGAGGTTGTGTTTCCCCATTCTGTGCGGTGTGATACGTGGGTCGATCGCGGCACTGAAATTACACCATTTTACGATCCCTTAATCGCGAAGGTGATTGTGCATGGAGATAGTCGCGAAGACACGATCGAGCAATTAAAATCAGCGCTCGATGAATGCCAAATTGCAGGACTTGAATGTAATTTAGATTATCTAAGACAAATTTTAGACAATGAGACTTACAACACTGGTGATATCAGTACGCGATTTCTAGAGTCATTCCACTATACGCCCAGTACGATCGACGTTTTAGAACCGGGAACCTTCAGCACGATTCAAGATTATCCGGGGCGTACGGGATATTGGGATGTAGGTGTACCTCCATCAGGGCCAATGGATTCGTTGGCGTTTCGGTTTGCTAATCAGTTGGTGGGCAATTCGTCGGATGCAGCAGGGCTAGAGTTTACGGTGTCGGGGCCGACGCTGCGCTTTAACACCGATGCCGTGATTTGTCTGACGGGAGCTGAGATGCAAGCCACGATCGACGACAATCCCGTCTCTTTGTGGACGACGATCTCGATTTCTGCGGGCAGTATTTTACGGCTTAAATCGATTCAAGGACACGGCTGTAGAACCTATCTCGCAGTGCAAAACGGATTCAAAATTCCCGATTATTTGGGCAGCAAAGCCACCTTTACGTTAGGGCAATTTGGCGGACACTGCGGACGCACCCTTCGCACCGGAGACGTGCTGAAATTACATCGTGTTCGTGAAAGTCAGCCTCTCCGATCGCTTCCTTCAACCCTGATTCCGCACTACACCAACACTTGGAAAATTAACGTTCTCTACGGCCCTCACGGTGCGCCAGATTTCTTTACAGAGTTAGACATTGCGACCTTTTTTGCAACCGATTGGGAAGTACACTACAACTCTTCTCGAACGGGGGTTCGTTTAATCGGCCCAAAGCCACAGTGGGCGCGGACGGACGGCGGCGAAGCGGGTCTGCATCCCTCGAATATTCACGATAACGCGTATGCGATCGGCACGATCGATTTCACCGGAGATATGCCTGTGATTTTGGGCCCCGATGGGCCGAGCTTAGGTGGATTTGTCTGTCCTGCTACGATCGTGCAGTCTGACCTCTGGAAAGTGGGGCAGCTTAAACCAGGTGACACAATTAGATTCCATCAGTTAACGTTTGCGGAAGCGCTGCAAAAAGAACTTGAGCAAGATCAAGAGATTAACACGCTGCAAAAAAATATACCGTCTAAAGATGCTGTATTGATTACTAATCCATCAGAATTTTTAACACAAGACAGATCTGATCGAGCAACACTGCACGAGATTTCTGAAACACCTGATCAAATCGCGGTGACTTATCGCCCATCAGGAGATAAATATCTTTTGATCGAATATGGCGAACTGGTTTTAGATTTGAATCTGCGATTTCGAGTTCATGCGCTAATGACGCGGCTGCAATCAAATCCGATTGCTGGAATTCTAGATTTAACACCAGGAATACGATCGCTACAAGTTCATTATGACAGTCGGGTTTTGCACTTAGAGCAACTGCTAGAAACGTTACTAGCTGCTGAAAAGCAACTTCCGGCGATCGAGGACATGGAAGTCCCGACGCGAATCATTCATCTCCCGCTCTCATGGGAAGACGAATCGACGTTATTGGCGATTCAAAAATATATGCAATCGGTGCGAAGTGATGCGCCGTGGTGCCCCAGCAATATTGAATTCATTCGCCGGATTAACGGCTTAGACAGTGTTGAACAAGTCAAAGAAATTGTCTTTAACGCCAGCTATTTAGTAATGGGATTGGGCGATGTCTATTTAGGCGCACCCGTCGCGACTCCGATCGATCCGCGTCATCGGTTGGTGACAACAAAATATAACCCCGCTCGCACCTGGACACCCGAAAATGCGGTCGGCATTGGGGGCGCTTATCTGTGCGTCTATGGCATGGAAGGCCCCGGTGGCTATCAGTTTGTGGGTCGCACTGTGCAGATGTGGAATCGCTATCAACAAACGGCTGATTTTCAGGCAGGAAAACCCTGGCTATTGCGCTTTTTTGATCAGATTCGGTTCTATCCCATGTCTGCCCCTGACTTGTTGAAGTATCGCGAAGCATTTATTCAGGGCAAGGTGAAATTAGAGATTCAGGAAAAAACCTTTAGTCTGAGACACTATAACGAGTTTTTGCGATCGATAGCCAACGAAACGATCGCGTTCAAAACAACCCAACAATCCGCGTTTGAAGCAGAGCGCGATCGCTGGGCAGAACTCAATATTCAAGTTGAGACGGCGATCGAGCCTCCCGCAGCAATCCCAGAAAGCGAGTTAGAATTGTCGCCCAACAGCGAGGTGGTGAAGGCACACATGCCCGCTAATGTCTGGCAGATTGTAGTCGAAAAAGGAAACGTAGTTGAGGTTGGAGATAAGCTCGTGGTGTTAGAGGCGATGAAAATGGAGATCGCGATCATCGCTCCGGTTTCAGGTACGATTCTGAATGTTCGATGCACTCAGGGGCAGTTAGTTGCGATCGATCAGGTTCTATTTGTGATTCAGACTGAGGTTTAGTAGAACAATCAACAAGTAGCCTGGAATGTAGACAACAAGACTTTGAACTACCGCTCTGATGACTTGTTGATAAATAGCTCCTTAATGAACAATTGATTTGACGTGAATTCGATGAAGCTTTTCGCTGGGGTTGCAAATCTGGGCTGCCCCCTAAATCCCCCAAAATTGGGGGACTTTGAACGAGAAATTTTATCTAAAAGTCCCCCAAAATTGGGGGGTTGGGGGGCAGAAGCGCTCAACAACGAAGCGAAAGAACTCATCGAACTGACGTTAATTTAGGGGATGGAGAATAGGGGAATCGAACCCCTGACCTCTGCGGTGCGATCGCAGCGCTCTACCAACTGAGCTAACTCCCCGTTTAGTGATATTCTACCATCTCAAAACTACTCTGTTTCTGACTCAAGAGTCTCTTTAGAGAAAACTTGCTGAACCCGATCGAGTTCTAGATCTGAGAGATAGTCTACTGTCCAATTAGCGCAGCGCTGCAACATATGGAACGGATAAGTGTTGGCAACCCCGACTACGGGAATGCCTGCCCGTTTTGCGGCGGCAATGCCTGCGAAGGTGTCTTCGATCGCTAAACATTCAGCCGGATGCAAATCGAGATCGGGAAACGTCTGATTTAAGCGATCAACTGCTAGAAGATAGCCATCGGGTTCGGGTTTACTTACGGTTAAGTCATTGCTCGACACGATCGTAGTGAAATATTCCCGCAATTTACATCGTTCTAAGATAAGCTCGATTTCACTCAGGCTGGCACCACTGACGATCGCTAGTTTGCACTGAGTCGAGCGAAGATTAAAGATTAGATCGTCTAGCCCCAGATAAGTTGGTAAGGTTTCTAAGACTGAGAGTTGCTGCACGTAGGCTTTGGCTTTGCGATCGAGCAGGTCGTCGAGATAGCGATCGCTGACGATTCTGCCGCGACTTTCTAGCAGATCTGAGAGACAGGCGCGATCGCTGCGCCCTAAACACATCTCCCGAAATTCTCCTGGCTTGGGGCGAAGATTTTCCTCGATCAGAAGTTGCTCAATCAACTTTTCGTGAAGCGGTTCGTCATTGATGATCACGCCGTTGAAATCGAAAAGAACTGCTTTGAGCACCATGAAGAAATGAAAAAGACTACTCTCACTTTACCAGGAGGAGAGAAGCGATCGGTTCAAACCCCTAATCTCTTTCCTTACCGAGTATACACAAGTCGTTGATTGCTCCGTTTGAGTCGGCTTGTGCCCCCTAAATCCCCCATTCTGGGGGACTTTGAAACCGGAAGTCTTGGCTCAAAGTCCCCCAATTTTGGGGGATTTAGGGGGCGAAGGTCTCAGCCATAACGAATCGAAAGAGGGGTGTGTACACGGTAGGATCTCTTGCCCCAATCTCAGGAAAGACTACCGGATTTGTTTTTATTTTTCTATACTGGTTTGTTAAACCCACTTAGCCCTCTTTGCTATGGATTTCTCTGGTCAAAATCTGCGAGGACGTAACTTTAGAGGGCAAGATCTGACGGGGGCAAATTTTTCGCACGCCGATATCCGAGGGGCAAATTTTAGCAACGCAATTTTGAGAGGGGCAAATTTTACAGGGGCAAAAGCAGGATTGCAAAAGCGATGGGCAGTCAGTTTAGTGATTTTTTCATTGTTGCTATCAGCTTTCTCAGGATTGTTCTCAGGTATTGCTGGATACCTAGCAATCTATTATTTCATTCCTGGTGATAATTTTAATCCTGTTGCGGGTGGCATTGTACTACTGATATATACCCTCTTCTTTACTCTTACGATTCGTCAGGGCATAGCAGCAGCTCTTGGATTTGTTGTCATTGCTGTCGCTGGTGCTATCGCTGGTGCTGGCGCTGTCGCTGGTGCTATCGCTGGTGCTGGCGTTGTCGCTGTCGCTGGCGTTGTCGCTGTCGCTGGTGCTGGTGCTACCACTGTCGCTGTCGCTGTCGCTGGTGCTATCGCTGGTGCTGGTGCTATCGCTGGTGCTATCGCTGGTGCTGTCGCTGTCGTTGTCGCTGGTGCTATCGCTGGTGCTGTCGCTGGTGCTGTCGCTGTCGCTTTCACGTTGTTGAGTGCTTACATCGCTTGGCGTGCATTAAGGGGCGATGAAAAATTTGCGCTCATTCGGACAATCGGAGTTGCCTTCGGCGCGATCGGGGGCACTTCCTTCTGCGGCGCTGATCTCACCGATGCAGACTTCACCAAAGCCATTATCAAAAGCACCAACTTCAATCACACCAGACAAAAACAAACCATTCTGCATCAAGTCTGTTGGTCAAACGCCACGAAGCTCGATCGTGCCCGTCTCGGAACTTCCATTCTTGCAAACCCTGCGGTCTGTGAATTATTAACCATACGGAACGGCTACAAAAAATCCTATAAAAATGTCGATCTCTACAATGCAAATCTCAAAGGAATCAACCTCGAATGCGCCAATTTAGAACAGGCAAATTTGAGCCATGCAGCCCTTCAGCAAGCCAATCTCAATCACGCAAATTTGACCAAAACCCTCGCCGTTGGAGCAGACTTTAGCCAAGCCTATCTCACCGGAGCTTGTCTAGAATCTTGGAACATCGACCACACCACAAAACTCGATCGGGTCGATTGTCAGTTTGTCTATTTGCTAGAGCAACCCAACGCGATCGGTAGTCGAGAACGTCGCCCCCACGACCCCGACAAAGTGTTTCAGCCCGGAGACTTTGAGAAGCTCTACAAAAAGATTATGGATACCGTCCAAATTCTGCTTCGCGACGGCATGAATCGAGAAGCCTTTGCCGCAGCCTTTCAGGAATTGATGCAAAAAAATCCAGACATCACCCATGAATCGATTTTAGCGATCGAACGTAAAGGCAGCGATGCGTTATTAACGCTAGAAGTCGCCCCCGATGCCGACAAAGCCAAAATCTCTCAAGACTTTCTCAAACCCTATGAAGATCAGGTGCGACAACTCCAAGCAAAAATCGATCACCTGCAACAACTGCGATCGGCTGACATTAAAGATATTGCTCTAGAGTTAGCCCGTCATCCCTTAAACGTTACTAATCAAGCTGTAGGAACTGGAACCATGCAAGAAACTAATGATTCAAGCCGTAATATTAACATTGGTAACATTGGCGGAAACTTCAACGCAAGTGGACAAGCACTCAACTTAGGTGACATTAGCGGCAACGTGACGAATACGATTAATCAATTGCCAGAATCAACAACCGAACAACCTGGAATTAAAGAACTGCTCACAGAACTGCAAACGGCGATCGCATCCGATTCTGAACTCTCAGGAAAAGGCAAAACGAACGCTTTAGAACAAGTCAAAACCCTGGCAGAAGTCGGACAAAACCCTGAACAGCCAGAGAAAAAATCCCTCGGTGAGAAAGCAATGATTTTTTTGAAAGGCACGATCGCCAACCTTCCCGACACCGCCAAACTTGCAGAAGCCTCTAGCAAACTGCTGCCCCTGATTGCCAAAGCGTTAGGATTACCCGTGTAGGCGAATTTCAACTTGTTGCGCGATCGAGGTTTTAGCAATGACCACTCAAATCGTAACGCCAGTCACAGTCCCCATCAAAAACATTGTGCTTGAACCAGGTAGCGTCTTGACCATTACAGACATCACCTGGGAAAAATTTGAAGCCATCTTAGAAGAACTGGGCGAAAAGCGAAGTGCCCGCATCGCCTACAGCAATGGAGTGCTAGAAATTGTGTCACCTTTACCCGCCCACGAACGTCCCAACCGCATTATTGGAGATCTCGTCAAAATCCTGCTGGATGCTCGAAATTTAGATTGGGAGGATTTTGGCTCGACGACCTTTCGACGCAAAAAAAAGCAAGCTGGATTAGAACCCGATACCTGTTTTTATATCGGAGAGAATGCAAAGCGAGTGCGAGAGTGCATGATGTCGATGAATCTGGATGTGTATCCGCCGCCCGATTTAGCGATCGAAGCCGATGTCACCTCAAAAACCACCCTAGAAGCTTACGCCGGAATTCAGGTGCCCGAAGTCTGGATCTACAACAAAGGCAAGCTTAAAATCAATCTGCTCAACGACAGTAACTATCAGGAATCAGCTACCAGTCTCGTGTTTCCCGATTTGCCCATTACACAACTCATCCCCGATCGCGTTCAGCAAGCTCTCCAGGAAGGCACCAGTCAAGTTTTGCGGCAGTTGCGGCAAGAGATGGGAGGAAACGATCGAACGTAAAGATTTTTCAGCGTTGCAAAATGAGGAGATGAGATGGCTGTAGGGGTCGCGCCCCCGTGCCTACCCCTGACGGAGGGCAACCACGGGGGGATTGCCCCTACCCAAATCATCTGTAATGTCTAATTCTTCTAGCCGATCTCTTCGAGTTACCCGCAAGGGGTCGCCCACTGTCCATCTTCTATTATCAATTGTTCAGGTCGAACTCGCTGAACCAGTAACGGCTTCACGCCGCGAGTCACTTGATGAATCCACCAAAATTCCTGCGTCTGAACTGCCCCAAATCCCGCCGCTCCCATCCAGGCATCGAGGTTGCCAGCAGCGTAGTCTTGAATGTAAGGTTCTTCAAAGATTTGAGTTAACCATTCGGTCTGTCTCAGGGTTTTTTGGCTGCCATCTAGGATCAGAACTTCGCCGCCAGGGGTCAGAAGCCGATGACACTCTTGGAGAATGGACTGGGCGACGATCGGGGGCGTTTCGTGAAACAACAGTGATGCAGTAACCAAATCAAAAGAGGCACCAGGAAAGCGAGTCTGTTCAGCGTTGCCTTGCTGCCATTGAATCTCCAACCCCATTTGTTTTGCCTTATGGTCAGCGACGACGAGCATATATGGGGACAAGTCAATGCCGATGACTTCAGCCTGGGGAAAAGCTTGTTTCAGCAAAAGCGTAGTGGAGCCTGTGCCGCAACCTAAGTCGAGAATGCGACGAGGTTTGGCTTGAATGGCATCAATTAAACCCTGACGCACCCACATTTCATTAGGAGGCAGCGCATATTGCGTAATCGGATCGTAGGAAACGGCAGCACTGATATTGAGATAGCCGTTTTCGATGCTGTGAAAGTTTTGACTGCTGTAATAAGTGGGATAAGTGAGTTGAGGATCTCGAAAGCGATCGCTCTCGGTTGGCCAGTCAATGCTTTCATAAAATCGTCGTAGGGCGGGTTCGTCGATAAACAGACGAGCGATCGGTGCCAGATATTGTTCAAAAATCGTGTCTTTACGAACTGCCATAAGCGCTAGATGGAATTCAATAAATGGTCAAGATCGCGGTTTGCTCTAGTCTAATGAATTCTGCCGATCGGTGCATTGAGCGGGATCATTTTCTCAGGCGTTTCATGCCGCTGCGATACCATTGAGCAACGCGATCAGGTGACACCCCAAGCAAATACGCCAAAATCACACACTGATTAATCAGCGTTGTTCTGACCGCGCCTAATTTTTGCCAACGTCTCCCAGAGGTGATCACGGCAGTGGATGCGATCGCGATTCGTCCCTGTCGCTTTAACTGCCGCACCAGTTCAAAATCCTCCATAATTGGCAGGTTAGGAAACCCTCCGAGGGCTTGAAAGGTCGTGGTTTTGAGAAAAATAGCTTGGTCGCCGTAGGGCATTTGCAAATAGCGCGATCGCGCATTTACGCCCCATTCAATCACTCGTAGCTTCCAGCCAGGCGCATCGATTTTTAGACGAAAAGCTCCTGCGATCACCGTTGATTGGCTGAGAGTGTCGCGAATCGTGAGGTCAAAGTCTCTAGGTAGCCGAGTATCAGCATGCAGAAATAGCAAAATATCGCCTGTTGCATCGGCGACTCCTGCATTCATTTGGTGGGCACGTCCGATCGGGGATTGGATGATCTTGACTCCGGCTCTTTTTGCAATCTCTAGCGTCTGATCTTGGCTTCCGCCATCAATGACAATGATTTCTACATCAAGTGCTTGTTGCAGAATGTGCAGAATTTTAGAAAGCTGATGAGCTTCGTTGAGAACGGGAATGATAATAGAGATGGTTTCGGTCACAGGGTTCAGAATTTCTCCAAATCTTCGGGACGATCGATATCACTCAACATAGGTAAATTCGCAATTGATAACTGTAATTTCTCTGCAATCGCAATCGTCTGCTGATAGACAATCGAAGTACTCCAAGTAATATTTTGAAACAGATCTGGAATCGGGTAATGTAATCCAATTAGATAATAGCCACCATCTGTAGCAGAACCGATGACTAAATCGTGAGTGACTAATTTTTGGAATGCTAGTGTTAATAGAGACGCATCGAGATCAGGGCAGTCAGTTCCGATCGCGACGACAAATTTTGCACCGCGATCGAACGCTGATTGAAATGCGTGAGTGATGCGATCGCCCAAGTCTCCAACACTCTGAGGGTGATAGTGCAAATCGTGACCGAGCCAGTCTTGCATCTGAGCGCGATCGCCCCCCACAAACAGCACATCAATGTCTACATCGCCTTGAAGCAGTCTTGCCTGTGACACCGTGTGTTCTGCCATTTGCCGATGTAGCGCTGCGGCTCCTGCTGCGCCCAACGCTGGAATCAGTCGAGTTTTTGCTTTCCCTGGCTTTGGGTAGCGAGTAAAAATAATCAAGTGTTTTTCAGCAGATCTCCGATCGGTCATCAGACGCTTTTTAGACAGCTTTCCCACTTTAGAGGAAGATGTTGGATTCCTGCTGAGGAATTTGATGAGGGTTGGGGCGATCGTATTTAAAGCTTAACTTTGGCTTTCGGGTTTAACGAGCTAACAATGCGGTTGAGCGGCGACAGACTTATCATTGTGTCTATGAAGTTGCCAAACTCTGACCAAGCCGTTAAGGAGATTTAGCAAATGAGTTCACCCATGCAATTGCTGGATGTTGTTGCATTAATTGAAAACTTACCAGAACTAGAGCTATATCGTGGACAAGTTGGAACTATTGTTGAAGTGTATGAGCCTGGGGTATTTGAGGTTGAGTTCAGCGATACGCAAGGACGAAATTATGCAGTGGAAACTTTAAGGGATGAACAATTAATGGTGCTGCATCATCAACCTATTTCAGAAGGCGCACTGCTCTAAAGAGGCTGCGTTTGTACCTTTTGCAGATTTTGACCCTAACAGATCTAGTGCAAGTGACTTCATACAAACCGATGACACGGAAGTATCTTACTACTATGCCTCAAGCCAAAAGCCCGCTCCGTTACCCTGGGGGCAAGTCAAAAGCTCTCGATAAAATAATTCCGCATATTCCGTTAAACGTTGGCGAATATAGAGAACCTTTTGTAGGGGGTGGTTCAGTTTTCCTTGCAGTAAAACAACTATTTGGTAGCCGAATAAAACAATACTGGGTCAATGACTTAAACTTTGATTTGTGTTGCTTTTGGCTATATGCAAAAACAGAGATCGAATCTTTGGCTGACGAAGTAGACAGAATCAAACAAAAATGTATTGATGGTAGAGAGCTATTTAAGTATTTCACTCGTGAGGATCTAAAACTTAGTGACTTTGAGCGAGCAGTCCGTTTTTTTGTCTTAAATCGCATTACTTTTTCAGGCACCGTTGACTCAGGTGGCTACTCTCAGCAAGCTTTTGACCGAAGGTTTACAGATTCATCGATCGCCAGGCTACGAAACCTCTCTGTTCACTTATCGTCTATTCACATCACTCATGGCGACTACGAAAACCTATTGTTTCAAAACGGCGAAAACGTTTTTATCTTCCTCGATCCGCCCTATTTAAGTGCTACAAAATCAAAGCTCTACGGCTTGAGAGGAAACCTACATACTGCTTTTGATCATGAGCGTTTTGCTGACAACATGCGTCAATGTCAGCACAAATGGCTAATTACTTATGACGACTCTCCTGAGATTAGGAAGTTGTTCGAGTTTGCCAATATTACTGAATGGACGCTTCAATATGGGATGAACAACTACAAGCAAGAATGTGCTGCTCAAGGTCGAGAACTACTCATCCAAAACTATTAACATAGAATCTTTGTTCTCTTTTTCCGTACAATCTAATGTCTCAAGTCTCTCTTCAAACCCTAGTTGATGGCGTTCGATCGGGTGATCACTTAATCAGCTTTCCGACCGATACCATTCCAGCATTAGCCGCTAGACCCGATCGAGCCGATCTAATCTTCACTACTAAACAGCGTAGTTTAGACAAACCACTGATCTTAATGGCAGCAGAAGTCTCTGACTTATGGCAATATGTCACTGGTACTGACGCAGAGCGGCAAGTTTGGCAACAAGTCGCTGAACGCTACTTACCAGGTGCATTAACATTAGTGCTTCCTGCCAGCGATCGCGTGCCTGCCACGATGAATCCCAACAATCCCACTACGATCGGAGTTCGAGTCCCCAATCACTCGATCGCTCGCGCTATTTTGTCAGAGACGGGCGCTCTAGCAACCACCAGCGCTAACAAGTCAGGACAACCCGCCCTCCAAACCATGTCTGAAATCGAGACAGCATTTTTAGAAGTGATGACACTGTTGCCCTTGGAACTCGATCGCTTAAAATTTGACAATCAGGCTGGCTCCGGGATGCCTTCTACTGTTGCAAAATGGACGGGTCACGGATGGGAGATTCTTCGTCAAGGCGCGATCGAGTTAAATCTGCCAAATCAGGGAGAATCTTAGAATACTTGTGAATCACTTCATCATTTGATGACGAGGCTGGAACCCATTCGATTAGAAACCCTTCGATGCACCTGTCAAGTCCTATTAGAACAGTGTTAATTAAATGAACTGGATAAATTGGATGTGTCTGGGAAGCGGGCTAGGGTTAGGACTCACAGCAGGCTGGTGGCTCTGGCATACAAAACCCCGCCCAGAGAATTCTCAGTCAGTAGCACCGACAACTGGCGCAGATTCTTTATCAAACCGCTATCAGCAGCTTGAACTGGCATACCAAATGGCAGTTGAGATGAGTCAGTTTAAAGGCGGGTTTCTCTCACGCACCTCTCACGAGCTACGATCGCCCCTTAATGGCATCATTGGCGTTCATCAACTCATTCTGGCTGACCTGTGCGAAAACACCGCCGAGGAGCGAGAATTCATCACTCAAGCTCACGAATCTGCTCTCAAAATGGTGCAGATTTTAGATGAAGTCATTGGCGTTGCCAGAGTTGAGCAAGGAACCGACGTGCTAGAGCTACAGCCTGTTCAACTCGCAGGGTTGCTATCACAAGTTAAAGACTTGACCCATCTCAAAGCCGAAAATCGCAACTTGTGGTTGACCGTTGAGTTGCCTGACCCTGAGATTTACGTGCTGGCAGACCCCAAGTGGTTTCGACAAGTGTTGCTCAATTTGGTCAACAGCGCGATCGACACCATGCAGCAAGGTAAAATCACTCTCTCAGCAATCGCGGTCGATTCAGAATTTGCCCATGTGGTGTTAGAAGACGAACGCCCTGCGGATTTTTGGCGTGAGTCGATCGACCTGTTAAAAACGGTCACGATCTCGGATGAATCGCCGAAATCAGATTCCTTTGAGCCACTGAAAGCGCGATCGTCGGGGTTCAACTTTCTGTTGAGCCAAACCTTGATGGAGGTCATGAATGGGCGATTAGAACGGTTAGAAAACTCCGCAGACACTCAAGAGCCGCTCAATCGCATTCAATGTTCCATTCCTGTGATTGCCCTAGAAGCCTGATCGATCGTTCCGCAAATTACGTTAATGTGAAGTCGTTTTAGAATGGACAAGCCGTCAACCGACAAAACATGGATGCGCTAATCGGCAAAACGCTACAGGGTGGCAAATATACGCTCGACGCAGAACTCGGACGAGGGGGCTTTGGCATTAACTACAAAGCGACTCATCACTACCTCAATCAAGTCGTGGTGATCAAGACGCTCAACGAAGCTTTGAGAAACGATCCCAACTTCTTAGAGTTTCAGCGTAAGTTTCAAGATGAAGCCCGACGTTTAGCGATCTGCGTTCATCCCAACATCGTGCGGGTCAGTGACTTCTTCTTAGAAGATGGCTTGTCGTTTATGGTGATGGACTATATTCCTGGGCCCACGCTAGAAGAGTGTGTCTTTCCCGATCGCCCCCTGCCCGAAGCAACCGCCATTCACTACATTCGGCAAATTGGCTCGGCGCTGCAAGTGGTGCATCAAAACGGACTGCTGCATCGAGACATCAAACCCCAAAACATTATTCTACGAACCGGAACTCAGCAAGTTGTTTTGATCGATTTTGGCATCTCTCGTGAGTTTACGCCCGGTTCGACGCAAACCCACACCAATATGATTTCGTCAGGCTATGCGCCGATCGAGCAATATTTTGTCCAAGAAAAGCGCAGCCCAGCCACGGATGTGTATGGACTGGCAGCCACGCTTTATGCCCTGCTAACGGCTCAGATTCCGACCGCTTCGATTTTGCGCGATCGTCAGCCGATGACTGACCCACGATCGTTGCAGCCTCACCTCAGCGCCTCCGTCAATCAAGCCATTATGCAAGGCATGGCACTCGATGTGCGATATCGTCCGGCGACGGTGGAGGCTTGGCTAAAACTCTTACCAACTTCTGAATCACAGCGTCCTGACCTTACTGTCCCCCGTGAAGCGACCCTTCCAGGCAATTTAAGCGGTTCTCAATCACCCAATCTCTACGAAGTGCATGAGCCGACTGTCCCGATGGTGCCGCGCCCGCCGATTCCTCGTTCACCCGATCGCAACCTGCCTAGCGAAATCTCGACCGGAACACAAGTGATCGGCGAGATTGGCAGTTCTCATCGAAGCATCGAAGCATCGCCGCGCAAATCCGGTTTGAGATTAGTGAAGTGGATGGCGGCTGCCTCTGGGATCACGATTATGGTCGTTGCGATCGCAGCTTTACTATTTAGGCCTCAACCGTCAGAAAGTCCCGTTGCGATCGAACCTTCACCCTCGCCTTCGATCGCGCCATCCCCCGAATCTTCACCCAGTCCCACTGTCTCTGCATCTCCGCAACCCTCACCGAAAGTTAGCGTCTCGATCGAGCCAACGCCCCCGCCAGTCTCAGATCCCACTCCGCCCGACCAACCGACTCAAAAGCCCAAAGAATCTCAACCCTCTGGTCAAATTCCCTCTAGAATTCCAGGCTTTCCTACAGGCACGTCTGAATCTGAGATTAAAGCTACCTTGGGCGAACCTACCACCACCCAGAAAGGCTATTGGGCAAACACACGCAGCGATTTGTATGAAGTCATTCCCGATCGGGTGACTTTAGCGTATAGCTACGATCGCACCTCTAATAAAGTCCGTCAAACCGAAGCCTCATTTGCTCCCTCGCTGGATGAGTTACTGATGCGAGTCACCGTTAACGGGATGTTGGGCAGTCAGGCCCCAGCCGATGTGATGGCAGGGCTTCAGCGTGTCTACCAACGGCAAGCCAATCAATATAGCTTTCAGCAAGGTGGATTGAAAGGCGTAATTGAGCGCAATAACCGCGATCGGATTTACATTGCCGTGTGGGATGCAGATTTACACTAGAGTTTCTTGAAAATGAAAATGGGGCAAACATCACGCTTGCCCCAAAAAATGCCTGATCAAAGGACTGAATTAATAACGGCGTGAACCCGTCGTTTCAGACGTGCTGGGGTCACGGTAAGCACTCGCTGTGTCATCTTGCTTGCTGCGGCGACCCATCAAGCCAAACAGACCTAATAAGCCCATCAAGCCCCAATAACCATTTCTATCGTCGTTATTATTGTAATCAGTTCGGGTCGTTGTGGTGCCCGTCGCATCGGTGCCTGTACCTGTAGTTCCGGTGCCTGTGCCTCCGGTTTGAGCAGAAGCTGGGAGAACTGCCAGACTCATCGCAACTGCGCTGGCTGCTAAAACTTTAGTGATTGCATTTGTTTTCATGATTGAAGTCCCTTAATCTAATATTTCGCTTGAACAATACAAGCCTATGCAGTCTCTACTCGTTCAGAATCATTCTTAGGCTTGAGATCCCTATCTTCTTTAAGTAGCGGTTTGGTTAACTGAGCGATCGGGATCGTACACCTATTGAAAGACTCCTGACTCTCGGCAAACATTTCAAAACCGTTACATTACAAGACTTCTCAGCCAAAGCGAAGACTCACAGTGATAAGCTGACAGATGAATTTGAAACACTTATCAAAAGAGGCGGAAATGACGGGGCAGCAGGTTCCTTACTTATTGCGGGCGGCACGAGGAGAAGCCCTCGATCGTCCTCCCGTGTGGATGATGCGACAAGCGGGTCGCTATATGAAAGCCTATCGAGATTTGCGGGATCGCTACCCCTCGTTTCGTGAGCGCTCCGAGATTCCAGACGTGGCGATCGAGATTTCTCTCCAACCTTGGAAAGCGTTTCAGCCAGACGGCGTGATTCTCTTTTCAGATATCGTTACGCCCCTACCAGGGATGGGCGTTGAGATGGATATTGCTGAGGGCAAAGGACCGATTATTGACTCGCCGATTCGCACTCAGGCGCAAGTCGATCAACTGCGCCCCCTAGAGCCAGAAGAATCGCTGCCCTTTATCAAACAAATCCTCACCGCGCTGCGTCAAGAAGTCGGCAACCAGTCAACGGTGTTGGGCTTTGTCGGCGCACCTTGGACGCTGGCTGCTTATATGGTTGAGGGCAAAGGCTCTAAAACCTACTCGGTGATCAAGAACATGGCGTTCTCAGATCCGACCATTTTGCATCAACTGCTAGGGAAATTGGCAGACTCGATCGCCACTTACATTCGCTATCAGATTGACTGTGGCGCTCAGGTGGTACAAATGTTTGACTCGTGGGCGGGTCAACTCAGCCCTCAAGACTACGACACGTTTGCCCTGCCTTATCAGCAGCAGGTCTTCAAGCAAGTCAAAGCCACCCATCCTGACACGCCGCTCATTTTGCTGGTCAGCGGCAGCGCGGGTGTGTTAGAAAGAATGGGAAAATCAGGGGCAGATATCGTCTCGGTTGATTGGTCAGTCGATATGGCAGATGCGCGGGCCCGATTAGGCAAAGATGTCAAAGTGCAGGGCAATATTGACCCCGGCGTTTTGTTTGGGTCTAAAGCGTTCATCCGCGATCGCATTCTCGACACCATTCGCAAAGCAGGTAATCGAGGACACATTCTCAACCTCGGACATGGTATTCTTCCCCTTACACCTGAAGAAAATGCGGCGTTCTTCTTTGAAACTGCCAAACAGGTTGATAAGCTACTAGCTACATCAACTTATTAAGGGTGAAACCCCGACACCCTACCCGCGCTCAAATGACCTTAAAGCGAATCTTGGTGACTGGTGCGAGTGGCTGCATCGGTCACTACATTGCCGAAGCCTTAATTCAAGAAACCGAGCATGAATTGTTTTTGCTGGTCAGAGACCCTGACAAGCTCAAGTTAAACGTTCATGCTCGTCCTGGTGTGACGGTGATTCGCGCTGATATGCGAGACATTGGGCAGCACAGCAGTCTCCTGAAAACCATTAACTGTGCGGTGCTAACGGCGACAGCCTGGGGCGGCGACGATGTTCATGAGATCAACGTGGTCAAAACACTGGAGTTAATGAGTCTGCTTGACCCAGACGTTTGCGATCGGGTGATTTATTTCTGCACAGCGAGTGTGTTGGGTCGCGATAATCAGCCGCTCAAAGAAGCCGGAGAGATCGGTAGCGATTACATTCGCTCTAAATATATTTGCTATTCAAGACTTGGAGAATTGGCGATCGCGCCCAAAGTCACGACCGTTTTTCCGACTCTGGTTTTGGGCGGCGGCGATGGCTATCCCTACTCACACATCTCATCGGGAATATCAGATGTGGTGAAGTGGATCAAGCTGATCCGATTTTTAGACGCAGAGGGGAGTTTTCACTTTGTTCACGGTCGAGATATTGCCCAAGTGGTGCGCCATCTCGTTGAGCATGCTGCCGATGAAAACGAGCCGCGTGACATGGTGTTAGGCAACGAAAAAATCACGGTGAATCAGGCGATCGAAGAAACCTGTGATTATCTCAACCAAAAAATCTATTTCCGCATTCCGCTCTCGCTCTGGCTGGCAGATTTCTTTATTTTTCTGTTTCGCATTCAGATGGGCGACTGGGAACGGTTTTCACTCCACTATCTGCACTTCACTTACCAAAATGCGGTCAGTCCGGCGACGTTTGGGCTGCCGACCTACTGTGCGACGCTCTACGACGTTCTAAAAATTAGTGGAATTCCTCGGCGACGCAGATAGCAAATTAACGTCAGTTCGACAGGAATTGGTTCGCTCCGGTTGTGAATTCGGGAAGCCCCCTAAATCCCCCACTTGTGGGGACTTTGAGCAGAGACTCCAGTTTCAAAGTCCCCTAGAATGGGGGATTTAGGGGGCAGAAGCCGACTCAAACGAAGCGGAAAACCTCGTCGAACTGACATCAAATTGAGCCAAGACTGATACGAATTCTAAAATCTCTCCCAGGAAATAGCAGAAACGCGGCGGTGAGGCGATACTCTCAGGAGAATTACGGTTGTAGCACGTTTTTCTGTGTGAGGCTTCAGCTATGCGCGTTTTGCTTATTTATCCTCAGTTTCCCAAGACTTTCTGGTCTTATGAAAAATTACTGGAACTAATTGATCGCAAAGTTCTACAGCCTCCCTTAAGTTTGGTCACAGTCGCCGCAATTTTGCCCCAAACCTGGGAGTTTAAGCTGGTCGATCGCAATGTCCGCTCAATCACTGACGATGAATGGAACTGGGCAGAGTTGGTCATCATTTCTGCCATGATCGTACAGAAAGAAGATATGCTCGACCAAATTCGAGAAGCCAAACGCCGCAACAAGCCAGTTGCCGTTGGCGGGCCGTATCCGACATCAATTCCTCATGAGCCTGCGGACGCGGGAGTAGATTATCTAATCCTTGATGAGGGCGAAATCACTTTACCTCTGTTTGTCGCCGCGTTAGAACGAGGTGAAACTCACGGAACGTTTCGATCGGATGGTGAAAAACCCGATATTACAGGCACGCCGATTCCTCGATTTGACTTGTTAGATTTCACTGCCTACGATGCGATGTCGGTGCAGTTTTCGCGGGGGTGCCCTTTTCAGTGCGAGTTTTGCGACATTATTGTGCTCTACGGACGCAAACCCCGCACCAAAACCCCTCAGCAATTATTGGCAGAGCTGGATTATCTTTATGATCTCGGCTGGCGACGACCTGTTTTTATGGTCGATGACAACTTCATTGGCAACAAGCGCAACGTCAAACTGTTTCTGAAAGAACTCAAAGTTTGGCAAGAAGATCATCAGTTTCCTTTTCGGTTTAGCACCGAAGCTTCGATCGATTTGGGTCAAGATGCCGAGTTGCTAGAGTTGATGAGTCAGTGCAACTTCAACGCCGTCTTTTTAGGGATTGAAACGCCCGACGAAGAAAGCTTGGCAATGACGAAGAAATTTCAGAATACCCGCAATTCTCTCGCGGATTCTGTGGAGGCGATCACCCGATCGGGCTTGCGAATTATGGCAGGGTTTATCATCGGCTTTGATGGCGAAAAAGCAGGCGCGGGCGATCGCATTGTCCGGTTTGCTGAAGCCACCAACATTCCCACCACCACGTTTGGGATGCTGCAAGCCTTGCCCAACACCGCACTTTGGCATCGTCTCGAAAAAGAAGGCAGAATGCTCGGACAAAGCAATCTAAATCAAACGACGCTGATGAATTTCGTCCCGACTCGCCCCTTAGAAGAGATTGCGCGAGAATATATCGAGGCGTTTTGTGAGTTATACGACCCGGAACGGTTTCTCGATCGTACCTATCGTCACTTCTTAATTATGGGTGCGCCTAAATGCAAACTCCCGGCAAAACCGATTAGCTGGATCGAGTTACGGGCGCTTTTGATCATCATTTGGCGACAGGGCATCAAGCGCAACACTCGCTGGAAGTTCTGGCATCATCTGTTTAGTATGATCAGGCGCAACCCTGCCGTCTGGAAACACTATCTCTCAACCTGCGCCCACGAAGAACATTTTTTGGAATATCGCCAGATTGTGCGCGATCAGATTGAAGCTCAGGTAGATGCTTATTTAGCACAACGGCTTAACGCTCAGAATGTGACACCCGTCGCCTCCGTGAACCTCGTTAGCTGAACGTCAGTTCGACAGCAGTCGTTCGCTTCGCTGATGAATTCGGGAGAGCTACCTAAAATCCCCCAAAATTGGGGAACTTTGAACCGGAGATTTTGGCTTGAAGTCCCCCATTCTGGGGGATTTAGGGGGCAGAAGCCGCTGAGAGAGGCGAAAAAACTCGTCGAACTGACGTTAACTGAAAACCTTTCAAATCGAGATAGAAGCGGTAAATTGTTTCTGCTGATCGATCGCCCAGGCAAGAGTACGGATTTCACCCGATCGCCTTCTCCCGTCACCCACTCTCCCAGAGTGATAAGATTGGTATACGCTGAATGAGTAATTCAGTCCCTAGTTTTGACGGTTTTGCAGTGGCTCGATCGCCCACTCAACCCGCTCAAAATCCTAAAGATTCAAAAACGTCTTATTCCTCCTGACATGCTTAAAACTCTGCTGGGCGACCCCAACGCACGTAAGCTTAAAAAATATCAACCCTACATCACTGAGATCAAGCTCTTAGAAGATGAAATTCAGGCACTCTCAGACGAGGCGTTGACCGCAAAAACCACAGAATTTAGGCAACGGCTCGAAAAGGCAAAAAACGACAACGAGCAGAAGCAAATTTTAGATGATTTGCTGCCCGAAGCGTTTGCCGTCGTGCGAGAAGCGAGCCGCCGCGTCTTAGGAATGCGTCACTTTGATGTGCAGCTTTTGGGAGGCATGGTGCTGAACAATGGGCAAATTGCCGAGATGAAAACGGGAGAAGGCAAAACCCTCGTTTCAACGCTGCCTGCCTACCTCAATGCGCTCTCAGGCAAAGGCGTTCACGTGGTGACGGTCAACGATTATCTAGCCCGACGCGACGCGGAATGGATGGGTCAAGTCCACCGCTTTTTGGGCTTGAGTGTCGGGCTGATTCAGCAAAATATGAGTCCCGCCGAGCGTCAGAAAAACTACGCCTGTGACATCACCTACGCCACCAACAGCGAACTAGGGTTTGACTATCTGCGCGACAACATGGCAACTTCGATGGAAGAAGTCGTGCAGCGTCCGTTTAACTATTGTGTGATTGACGAAGTAGACTCGGTGCTGATTGATGAAGCCCGAACTCCGCTAATTATTTCAGGTCAGGTTGAGCGTCCAACTGAGAAATATTTGCAAGCCTCGACGATCGCCAGTGCCCTCCGCCCCGATGAACATTACGAAGTAGACGAAAAACAGCGCAACATTCTGCTGACCGATGAAGGGTTTATCGAATCCGAAAACTTGTTAGAAGTTACTGATCTCTTTGATCCGCAAGATCCTTGGGCGCACTATATGTTTAATGCGATCAAAGCCAAAGAACTGTTTATCAAAGACGTAAACTATATTGTTCGCAATGATGAAGTTGTGATTGTCGATGAGTTTACAGGGCGGGTGATGCCCGGTCGTCGCTGGAGCGATGGCTTGCACCAAGCGATCGAAGCCAAAGAGCACGTCGAGATTCAAAACGAAACTCAAACGTTGGCGACGATTACCTATCAAAACTTCTTCTTGCTCTACCCCAAACTCGCTGGCATGACGGGCACCGCCAAGACTGAAGAGGCCGAATTTGAGAAGATCTATAAGCTAGAAGTCACGATCATTCCGACTAACCGCACCACCAAGCGAACTGATCAATCCGATGTTGTCTACAAGACCGAAGAGGCTAAGTGGACTGCGATCGCTGAAGAATGTGCCGAGATGCACCGCGATGGTCGTCCAGTTTTAGTCGGCACCACGAGCGTTGAGAAGTCAGAATTGCTCTCAGGCTTGCTGGCAGATCAGGGCGTTCCTCACAACCTGCTCAACGCTAAACCCGAAAACGTTGAGCGAGAGTCTGAGATTATTGCTCAAGCCGGACGTAAAGGAAAAGTGACGATCGCCACCAACATGGCAGGGCGCGGCACCGATATTATTCTCGGCGGCAACTCCGACTATATGGCGCGTCTGAAGATTCGTGAATATTTAATGCCCAAGATCGTGCAGCCTGAAGACGAAGACCAATTTGGTGGGGGGCGCGGGTTTGGCGATACGCGCAGTGGCGGACAAGGCTTTGGTGCAGGTCAAAAGGTGAAAACCTGGAAAGTCAAATCTGACATTTATCCCACTGATTTATCTCGTGAAACCGAGCAACTGCTTAAAGATGCCGTTTCTACAGCCGTTAGACAATATGGCGAACGCAGCCTTCCCGAATTAGAGGCAGAAGACAAGATCGCAACGGCGGCAGAAAAAGCGCCCACGAGTGATCCGGCGATTCAAGAACTACGAGCCGTCTATAAGCTAGTTCGTCAAGAATACGATGCGTTTACCGATCGTGAGCATGAAGAAGTTGTTAGCCTCGGCGGACTACACGTGATCGGCACCGAGCGTCACGAGTCGCGGCGAATCGACAACCAACTGCGCGGACGAGCGGGACGACAAGGCGACCCCGGTTCGACCAAGTTCTTTCTCAGCCTGCAAGATAACTTACTGCGGATTTTTGGCGGCGATCGCGTGGCGGGCTTGATGAACGCCTTCCGCGTTGAAGAAGATATGCCGATCGAGTCGGGAATGTTAACCCGATCGCTCGAAGGCGCTCAAAAGAAAGTCGAAACCTACTACTACGACATTCGGAAGCAGGTGTTTGAGTATGACGAAGTGATGAACAATCAGCGTCGTGCGATTTACGCCGAGCGTCGTCGAGTGCTAGAGGGGCAAGACCTCAAAGAGCAAGTTGTCAAATATGCCGAGCAAACGATGGATGATATCGTCACGGCTTACATTAATGTTGACCTGCCTCCCGAAGAGTGGGAACTCGATAAGCTAGTGGGCAAGGTTAAAGAATTTGTCTATCTACTGTCTGACTTAGAGCCAGACCAGCTATCAGATATGACGATCGGAGAAATCAAAACCTTCCTGCACGAACAGGCGCGCATCGCTTATGACCTCAAAGAAGCCGAAGTTGATCAACTTCAACCTGGTTTAATGCGTCAAGCCGAGCGATTCTTCATTCTCAACCGCATTGATACTCTTTGGAGAGAACACCTTCAGCAAATGGATGCGCTGCGTGAATCGGTTGGTCTGCGGGGTTATGGACAAAAAGATCCGCTCATTGAGTATAAGAGCGAAGGTTACGAACTGTTTTTAGAGATGATGATCAACATCCGTCGAGACGTGGTGTACTCGTTGTTTCAGTTTCAGCCGCAAGCGCAAGCACAAGTTGAAACTGCCTCTGAGATCATTTAATGTTACGTGAGGTGCGACTAAGAACCCTCACCTTCGCTACTGTGTACACACAAGTTGTTCGTCGCTCCGTTTCAGTCGGCTTCAGCCCCCCTAAATCCCCCATTCTGGGGGACTTTGAAACTGGAATCTCGGCTCAAAGTCCCCCACTCATGGGGGATTTAGGGGGCGAAGACCTCGGCGATGACAGTGATCAGAAGACTCGTGTGTACACAGTAGCTCTCCGGTGGGAGAGGGATGCTTTTGGGCAATTTTGGGAAAGTCGCACTGCGCGTAATGTTGAGTTCAAATAATGGGCGTTACTGACCTGATTCTGCAACGCCGGGACGTTAATCATCAGCAATCTGTCGTCTCAAGGCATCGTGCTGCGTTTTAAAGAATTCTTCAGAATGTTGCTTCATGGCTTCCTGAGACGATCGCAGCGCTGCCTCAAACTGTCTTAACTGACGCAGTGCCTCGATTTGATAGTAGCGGGCACGAATGAGAGAATTACGATCGCGCCGCTCGGTTGTCAGCACTTGATTAAACGATTGCAACGCTTCTTCAGGGCGATCGAGTTGACAGTAGGCATAGCCACGATCGGTTAAGACGTGGGCATTGCCAGGGTTATATCGCAAAAACGTATCCAGCGAGGCAATGGCTTCTTCATAGCGCTCTAGCTGCAAGAGGGCATCACCGCGCTCGTGAGCTAAATCTCGCTGTTTGGGTTGCAGGGCATAGGCGCGATCGTAGCTTGTGATTGCTGCCTCAAATCGCTGAAGTTTTGCCAATGCCAACCCGCGCTCATGCCACAGCCGAAAATCGTCAGGATGATCACTCAAGCCCCGGTTATAAGTTGCGATCGCCGCTTCATAGTGCTGCGATCGCTCTTGCTCTTTTGCGTAGGCGATCCATTGCAGAGCTTGAGTAAAGCGCGGGGGGATATCTGCTGCATTCTCGGTGCTTTTCTGGGAACCCAGCCCTTGAGTTACTTTTAACGATCGACGCTGACGAATCACCTGCCAACCCACCACTCCGCTTAAGAGAATTAACACAATACTGCCTCCAAGCATGGGCGAAGCAGACAACACCCCTGAGTCTTGCGGTGTCTCATAATCCAACGTTGTGAAGGTTTGTTTTGACATGCTGGGTAGTTTTAGGTTGCAGCTTGCTGATCTGTACGGGAGGGCGAGTATTTCTAACTTAGCACTCCAGTTCTAACAGTGACATCAGTGGCACAGAGACCGATTCTGAGCCGCGTCTGGGTTGAGTCACACACGAGGAATTTTTTGACCCTCAATCTTCATCTATATAAAGCTTTCGTAGTGGGACCAGTAGGATTACGGTGAATCGGTGAAGTTGTCCTGGAATGACGACGGGTCTGCGTATTAGCTAGGTGTCCCCCTCACCCGGAGTAGAATGCTAGACCTGATCCCTTCTCTGTTATCGCAACTCACGACTCAAAAGCTCGCGCTTGATGACGTTCAGCCAACGGGGACTGAACTTGTTTTTCAACAAGAAGTTGCGGCTCCTGCTCCGATCGTCACGATCGCGCCACCTGAGTCATCATCTCCAGCACCTTCAGCCTCTTCAAAGCAATTACCGCCTGTGCCAGTTCCACCCCCGGTTGCTACTGCACCCACTATTCAAACTTCTAATCTGGCTGCTTCATCTACCATGCAACGCCCACAGGTCGTGAGTCAAAGCACCCCGCCGCCTCAAACGGTAAAACTCACGGCTCAATCCACCCCTCAGCAGAAACCAGCACCAGTTTTTGAAGTGGTTGTGGATCGAGAAGCGCCAGCACCAGAGAAACCAGCAGAGCAAGTTTCAGGTACTGCGATCGCCAATCCTCTTCCGACTAGTGCTGCATTGCCGATCGTCAAAAATTCAGTTCAGAATCAAGCCGCAGCCACTCCGACAACTGAGCCGTCTATCAAGCAAAAAACGCCTTTGCAGAACAGTGGCTCTAATCAGTCAAATCAGTTATTAGAACGCCGACAAGTCTTAAAGCAACGCCTCGCGGAGATTGTTGCCAAAGACACCGCCAAAAAAGCAGCTCAGGAGGGTTTAGTCACTCGCGCTTATGAGTCTGTCAGCAAGGGAGAATTTGCCCAGGCTCGGCAACTGCTGCAAGATCCTACCCTTTCGGGAACGGTGCGGGCAGACCTGGTGAATACTATCAATGGTCTAGAAGCCAAGAGTCGCAAAGTAGGCGTTACTCAAGCAACCGAACCTGTCAGAATTGTGCTCAACCAGCGCCAACTTTCACAGCGCCAGCAAGATCTGCTGCGATCGGTGCCCAGTCTGCCACCCCTGCCTAAGCCTGCGCCTAGTCAAGCGTCGGTGAATCCAGGCTTTCAGTCGGTGCCGATCCCCATTCAGCATTTAACCCAGCCGTTGATTAATCGCCAAGTTGCCGCAGCCAGTGCAGCGAGTGGCAGCGATTCATCAGGGCTACGAGCAGCCAATCAAGATTACAGCACTACCAACCCGTCAGCACCAGAGCTGCAAGCCTATCGAGGCACCGTGCCCATTCCTAACAATTTGACGGGCGAACAGATTATGTATCCTCTGCCCGTCCCGGCACCTGTCACTTCTAAGTATGGTTGGCGCGTCCATCCGGTTAACGGCGATCGGCGGTTTCATGCGGGCGTTGATTTGGGTGCGGCTCAAGGAACGCCTATCTTAGCCACGCGCACCGGACGAGTTTCCGTCGCCGATCGCATGGGCGGTTATGGAATAGCGGTGGTGCTTCAGCATGCTAAGGGCAAGCAAGACACGCTTTATGCTCATATGTCACAGATGTTTGTGCGCCCTGGTGAGCAAGTCAAACCGGGCACGATTATTGGGCGAGTCGGCAGCACAGGGCTATCGACCGGGCCGCACCTGCACTATGAAACTAGACAGCAGAAAGGGTCTAGCTGGGTCACAACCGATCCGGGCCCTCAGTTAGAAGCGGCGCGAACCCAGTTAGTGCAAGCACGAAAGGTGAGTGCGCGAAAAGTCGAGCAGCAGAAGGGTTAATGCCAGTTTGATTTAACGTGAGTTCGATAGAAGTGGTTCACTCCGATGATGAATTCGGGAGAGCTACCTAAATCCCCCAAAATCGGGGAACTTTGAACCAGAAATTTTGGCTTGAAGTCCCCCAAATTGGGGGATTTAGGGGGCAGAAGCCGCTAAGAACGAAGCGAAAAAACTCGTCGGACTCACGTTGATTTACGTGACAGATCCGCAAGAGGGCACGGCATTGCCACGCCCGTACGTCGCAATTGTTTTTGAAATGGGTCTAAGTCAAGATGCCTGAGCTACAAAGTTCTCGGAGTCATTTAATTTATGATCGTGAGCCAGATCTTCTGAAGATCTCACGTTTTCTAGAATCAGAGCCTCACAGGTTCGGGCAATTAAACCCGTCAACACGTTGCCACAACCGACTTCGACCACGCGATCGACTCCTTCGATCGCGAGTCTTAAAGAGATTTCGCGCCATCTGACTGAGCCAGCCATCTGCTGCATTAATTGAGCTTTTAGGCGATCGGCTGCGGTCTGCGGAGTCGGCTCAACATTTGAGATTACCGGAATCTGAGCCGACCGAAACGGCACCGCTTTGAGGACTTGACAAAACGCCTCTGCCGCCTCGGCCACCACTGGAGAGTGAAACGCGCCACTCACTTTCAGCGGCACGACTCGCCGGACTTTAACCTGAGACAGCACCGTTGCGATCGCGTCGCTCAACCCCGAAATCACTACCTGTCCCGGATGGTTGTCATTAGCAAGCACGACATTCGGCGTTTGTTCAATCTGTGCCATTAGCTGATCTCGATCGACCCCAATCAGCGCCATCATGCTGCCAATGTTGACTCGATGCATTAATTCGGCTCGTCGTTTGATTAGCTGCAACCCAGTCTCAAAACTAAATACGCCCGCGACATAGAGCGCGACATATTCTCCTAAACTGTGACCTGCTACTAAGTCGGGTCGATCGCCTTGGGCTTGCAGCAGATCAGCTAAAACGGCGGAGATCACATAGAGGCAAGGTTGAGTATAAAGCGTTTGCGAGAGGCGGTCTTCTTGAAGGCAGATCTCAGAAACCGACCAGCCTAGAATCTGTTCTGCCTGCTCAAATCTAGCGGCTGCTGTTGGAATTTTGAGCAAATCGCTGCCCATCCCTACAGACTGAGACCCTTGACCTGGAAACACCCATGCCGTTTTCATCGATCGTTCCTCCCAGCGAATGATGGAGCAATTAGGCGCAGACCGCTTCAATAATGCTGAAAGGAGATCGAGACGAAATCACATTTATGACCGTCAACCCTGCGGCGGCAAACAGCGATCGATACTGCGCTTCGGTGCGCTCATAGCCGCCCGATGACATGATCAGCGCCTCGATATCGACAATTTTGCCCAGTGCAGGCGCGTTTCCTGGCGGAATTACCATTTCGACGACCAGCAGTTTGGCAGTGTCATCCATCGCTTCACAGCAGTGCTTTAGAACTCGACCCGCATCCTGATCATTAAAGTCGTGAATAAAATTCTTGAGAATATAGAGATCGCCGCCTTTGGGCAACGAGCTAAATGGCTCTCCCTCAACAAGTTGACAGCGATCGTAGACTCCCTGCTCAGTGAGTAGGGTTTTTGCCAGTTCTAACCCAGGGGCAAGGTCAAAAAACACGCCGCGCAGAACGGGATTTGCGGTCAAGATTCGCGCCAGCAGATTTCCATATCCACCCGGAATGCCGATCTCGACGATCGTGCCCGCATCTGAGAAATCATAATTTGCAAGAATGCTCGTATCAATGGTTTCTAGCAAGCTGACCATGCTGCGATCGAACGTGCTAGCAAGGTCAGGATTTTGAGCAAAATAGTCTAAAAACTCCATGCCATAAACGTGATCAAACGCGGGCTTTCCAGTTTTGACACTGTAGAGAACGTCGCCCCAAGTCTGCCAGTGCCACTGCTCACCCGCGACGATCGCATAGTCTCTGAGCGAACCAGAGCCGCCACTTTGCAAGGTTGCCCCGCGTGGAGTCATCTCAAAATCACCCGTTTCGGTTTCGGCAAAAATGCCCATGCTGGCCAGCGATCGCAATAGTCGATAGAGCGATTGAGGGTGGGTTTGCGTTGCCTCTGCTAAGGTCGAGATACTTTTTGCACCGTCGGTCAATAAATCGGCAATGCCCAACTTTGCAGCGACATGAATCGCTTGCGAAACCCGATAAGCATTTGCCATTTGCAGCATGACCACTTGCGGGGGCATAGACGAGGCACCCGTGGGACGCGAACTGGCTTTTTCTGAATTCGTAACCACCATAATTCTCAACCCGTTTAGGAATGTAAATTTGGATCTAATACCAATCTAAAAACGATTACTGCAAATCAATCAATATTTGCGTCGGGCGACAATTTTTAGTGAGAAAACGCGATCGCTAAATGTCCCTTATTGGATTGTCGTTCTTGAACAATTCCATCAATTCCAGTCATCAGATCAATG
Source organism: Phormidesmis priestleyi ULC007 (assembly GCF_001895925.1). GTDB lineage: Bacteria > Cyanobacteriota > Cyanobacteriia > Leptolyngbyales > Leptolyngbyaceae > Phormidesmis_A > Phormidesmis_A priestleyi_A. The sequence goes on from NZ_MPPI01000020.1 coordinate 71,313, forward strand.
ACATCTTTGAGAATCATCACAATCTGCTGATAGTGATAAATGCTCTGTTCGCAAAGTGTGCAGCCCTGACGCTCTTGAAGCCACTTCTGACAAATCTGCCTTCCGCTTAGCGAATAGTTCCAAACGGTTGGAGAAACCCCTTCAAAATATTGAGTTTGATTAATCCAAACTAGCCCGCTTTCGACATCTGACTCAGGCAGCGTGTAGCGAATCGTTTCTACTAAGTTGTTGCCTGCGATCGGATAGCTAACTGACGCGAGGGCACGGGTTTGACGAAACCCCTCTAGCGGAGAGCGCAGCGTTTTATCAGAGGCATTAATGACTTTGCGATGCAGTCGAGCATTGGCTTTGTGAGTAGCCGTCTTAGCATCACGATCGACCCGATTTAACGGCACCGTCTCGGTGCGCTGAGGACGACGAAAAAATTCTCGGACTTTCACACGCGTATTCACATCTAGTAAGGATTGCATCATGGCTAAATAGGGATACCAGTTTCTATAGAGCAACTCAGATGGCTTTCAGTCTCGCATGTCAGAGCCATGAGCATGTCTAACCGATGAATCAAGACTGTAGGAGTTGTGTCTGTGTTATGAATGTTTTTCTATAGCAATCTGCTTCGCGTTGTCAGATCTTGAATTCCTTCTAAATTCTGTCTATATTGAGAAACTCTGCTGACTTGTGGAATTACTTTTTGACGATCGTGCTTATTATTAAAAGCGTCATTCACTCCATTGCAGAACTCGATCGCAGACTTTCACTTCTGAGTGATATCGAGTTTTTCTCGTCCTATGAGCGTCATTACTGTTTAAGCAAATCAAAGCCATTGCCGTCGTTTTCTGGAATCTGGTGTGCAAAAGAAGCGTTTAGCCAAGCGATCGCTAATCTTGACCAGTCTCCTCGCTGCCCATTCTTAGACATTGAAGTGTGCCATGACTCTAACGGTCGTCCCTACATTGGGTTAAAAAATTACCTGACTCAGTGGTGCCACGACAAGCGTATGGCAATCAATCTATCGATCAGTCATTCTAGAGAATTTGCCGCCGCGAGCGTATTGCTATATTCCGTTCAAAACGATGGCACCGTCTAACCATGAAAAAAGAGGCGTTGCTGAATGAGGAATGGTTTGGGTAGGGGCAATCCCGTGGTTGCCCTCCGTCAGGGGTAGGCACGGGGGCGCTAACCCCTACAGCCATTTATCTCCTCGTTCTGCAACGCCAAAAAAGGCACCCTTTTGAGTGCCTCATCGATCGCGCGATCATCAACCGTGATTAGGCTACACTTTTGCGGCGGTGACGCTTAAGCCACCCACCGATCAAACCCACTGCTGCAAGTCCGGCAACACTGCCCGGTTCAGGAACTGGCTTTGCCCTAAAGATCCGCTCACTGCCATCTGATAGCAGCACCCCAAAACCGATCTGCCCTGAATCGTTTAAGCCTTTGTCGATGATGGTTAGATCTAGCACTGACAAACCGTTAAGAAAGTCACCGACTGCAATCACTTTGTTGGCGATCGGGTCTGCTCCATTAAAGATTCCTTTGCCGCCATTATCTAACTCGGCAAGAAATGCCACCTCGCCATTGTTGTTCAATGCCGGATCAGAGGTAAAAAGGCTGAACGCGCCACTGGTGTCGGCGATCGTTTTCAACCCTTTCTCCGTGCCCGTAAAGATTCCGCGATCTCCACCGATCAATTCTCCGACAAACGCCACCGTTCCCTGATCATTGATAGCAGCAGAACTAAATCGGTTGAATTTGCTGCTAACGATCGTTTTGACGGTGCCGCCATCACTGACAAAGACTCCGCTTTTACCTGTATCTAAGGTTGCTGAGAAGGCAATTTTACCCGAATTGTTGATTCCAGGAATAGTGTAAATAGCGAATGGGCCGTCGCCTCCCACGGTGTCAATCCCGCCTACAAAAGAACTAAACTCACCCAGGGTGCTAACCACGGGTGTCACTTTCCCATTGCTGCTACTAAAGATTCCAGATTCACCAGCACCAAAACTCGCAAAAAACGCGATCGTCCCGGCATCGTTGATCGCACTTGAGCCAAAGAAGTTAAATTCCTTGCTGGTGCTATCGGCGATCGTTTTGACCACGCCCCCTGTATTTGCGTAGATGCCACTCTTAAGCAATGTGGCCGTTGGGTCAGTCGGGGGCCCACCGTTTGGATCAATTTTAGATAAATCGACTAGATTCCCTGTGAAAGTTGCGGTGCCCGTGTTGTTGAGCGAGGAATAAAACGTCACATTATAAGGGCCGTTGGGGTCTGAAATCGGCGTGATACTGCCACCGCTGCCTGCGGAAACCGCGATCGGAGGAGCTTGAGGACTCACAAACGTTTCAAACGACACAAGTCCTTGATTGTTGATCGCGGCATTGCGGAAAATACGGAATGGCGAATTAGCTGAATCGCTGATCTGAGTAAAATTGAAGCCTGCCGCTTGAGCAGGCAGACTAATCGATAAACTCAGCATTGTGGCTGCACAGCCTAGATGTGTTCTCGTCATGCCTAGACAAAACTTCATAAATTTTCCTCAGATATCAGATAGCTGACGGGATGCTTTTGATACTAAGAAAGTTAATCATCATAAAGCTGTATCAGGAGAGTAATTTTTATCAAACTTTCAAGAATGTGTAAAGTTACCGTAAAAACACGGAGACCACCTTCCGTATTTCCCTCAGAGGTGCTTGTCTAAATAGCCTGGTTTTTTATGCCTGATTTTAAGGAAACTAAGAGCTTACGCATTCAATAAGTAGTTCAATTCTGAAGTCAGCCATTCGCTAAACATCCGGTTTAATATCTCTCGATGTCGCTCTGGCGTTAGTTCAGCCGGGATAAATTCTTCAACCATCAGCAAGTGACTTACCTGGTCGATCGTCAGTGGGCCGATCACCTGCCCTGGAATCGCGCTAAACACGATCGCCGACAAATCTGGCTTGAGGCCGCGGCGATAAAGCTTGCCTTCATATCCACAGTGATATCGACGCTGATAATCAATATCATAAAGATGAGCCGCTTCATAAAAACTGATTTCGTCTTCCTGAATCTGATAAGAGATCTCTTGGGCAAGCTGCTCATAAGGAACGGCGAACCGATAGAGCAAAACCTGGTCGAAATCTAACTGGTTTTCAGTAAAAAACCGTTCGACTTCTTTAGCAAATAAAGTTTGAGATAACTTTTGAGCAATCAAGCGATCGCGAATTCCCGCTTCCCAATCATCGGCGGTGACTAGCTGATCTGACAACCAGGCTAGCGTGTCACTCGATCGAAACAATCGGTTTTCATAGCGCATCCGATCTGCCTCGGCTTGAATCTCATCAGGGGTCAAGCAAATGCCTCGTGCTTCTACTGCTTGATCGATAATTTTTTGATGAAAAATCTTGCGGCAGACTTCCTTAATCTGCATCTCTTTTCTTAATGCAAACGTGATTGTTTCTGGTTGAATAACTTCTCCTTTAAAGTTAGTCATCGGTTTTATCCTTGACTCGAATTAAACAAATATTTTTCTGCTATCAAAAATAGAAACGATTGCGATTTCCACCCCTTCCTGAGCCAAATTGATTAATCACAATAAAAATTGGCATTGAGATATTGGTTGAGATTGCAGTGTTTCCGATCGAGGTTCCGCCCAAGTTTGCCACCGTAGAAGAGGCTGCCGGAAAAATATTCAGTGATTGCAAAATGGGTTGAATCATTGAGAACCACGAATTATTACTTCCCGCATAGCCCTCATCAGAGCCTCTGCTCCATCTTCCACCCCCTTCAACATCAGATAATGTAGTCACTTCTTCTACATAATCAATATCAGAAATTATCATCTGTGTGATCTCCTAAAGCCTAACAAAATTGGTCTTAAAGTTTGCTTAATAGTAAGGGGTCTAGGCTCGATCGTTTTCAGTAGGTTAATAACAAGACGCAATCAGCGCTATCAATAGAGCCTAGACATTGCAACAGTGGAACCACAGCCGACTGACTTTTTTCTAAAAGGCATGTTTCGCCGATTGAGACTCCCCTCACCAAGGCAAAATTTTGCAAAAATAGCACTTGATTAAGGGGAGTTTGTAAAGGCTCAACCTGCTTCACCGATTCTAGGGTTGAGCGCGTTAAAGGCCCAAAACAACGGCACCAAAACCAGAGGTGTCAATACTCAAACTAGCACCATTGGCAATAGCAACGCTACCAGCAGGCCCGGAAGTCGATGCAGTTTGCAGCAGTGAGGATTGTTGCTGGAATTGAGTAAAGTTGGCAGATAGGTCAATTCCGCCTTCTAGGTTGTCTGCTTCAGTTGCGATTTCTAGATAGTTCAGTTCTGAGATAATCATATTGTTCTCCTGTGGGATGAGTGTTTTGGTTGTTAGCAACTCTGTTTGAGCTGTTATGTATAAGATATCTCTCTAAATTTGCAGATGGGGTGTTCTTTGCAGTTTATGTAGCCAATATGGCGAAGAAATTTATAGAAGCATTTAAGGCATTCGTTAATGGTCAAAAATACAAATTTAGCGCGTCTAATTTAATAAACGCGCTAAACATATAAGCTTTTCGGAATTAGATATAGAAGTAGATATTTCTCTAGTATCAAAGAATTACCTAACCCGTCAATTCATAATTTAAATCCCTAAGAAGATGGCACCCAAACCGAATGTGGAAATATTTAAACGCCCGATATTTGCAAAAGCCGAACTACCATTTGGGCCTGAAACTGCTCCGGTTTGCAGCATTGAAAGGGCTTGATTAAAGGCAGTCAAAGTTGCTGCCCAATCTGTTCCACCTTCTAAGTTATTTGATTCGGCAGCAATTTCTAAATGGCTCAGGTCAGAAATAATCATCAGTTTCTCCTTTCTAATTTAGTGCTGATTGGTCAATTAATCACGCTGTTTTAGCTCCTCTTTATAAGATATCTTGTTCAACTTTAGTTAGGGGTTTTATTGCAGTTTATGTCGCCAATATGGCAAGAATTTTGTAGTAAAAAAGCGCGCCTACTGTCTGCAAACGCGCTGGTCATGCCCTATGTTATTGATGAGATAGAAAGGAAGATTTAGCCGTTTGCTTGATGTCTTGAGCTTTAAGCTCCCAAGACGATCGCGCTAAAACTGCTCGTATCAATCTTCACATGTTGAGCATTGGCAAACGACGTGCTGCCGCCAGGGCCAGAGCTAGATCCAGTTTGCATAACTGAAAGCTCTTGGGCGAACTGAGTGCCCGTGATCGATAGGTCTAATCCACCTTCTAAATCACTCGCTTCAGTGGCAACTTCTAGATAGCTGAGTTCTGAGATAATCATAATGTTCTCCTGGGTAATGAGATGTTTTTGTTGACTAACAACTCTGTTTAAGCTGTTATGTATAAGGTATCTCTTCAAATTTGTAGATGGGGTGTTTTTTGCGGTTTATGTAGCCAATGTGGCTGAGATATTTTGTGAGCACGATCGAGACATCAACAAATGACTAAACAGCAAAAAAAGCGCCCTCACAAATAGTAAGTGCGCTAAGAATGCTCTATTCAATAGATGAAAAATTGATCTTTTCTCAATGCGTGCGATCACTCAAATCGTTAAGCTCCCAAAAGGATTGCGCTAAAGCTACCCGAATTGGTAATCACATGTTGAGCATTTGAAAGAACTGTGGTGCCAGCAGGGCCAGAGCTAGAGCCAGTTTGCAAAACTGAGAGTTCTTGGGCGAACTGAGTAGCCGTAATCGATAGGTCTAATCCACCTTCTAGATCATGTGCTTCAGTGGCAACTTCTAGATAGCTAAGTTCAGAAATAATCATGATGTTCTCCTGAGTAATGTGGTGTTTTTGTTTGCTAACAACTCTGTTTAAGCTGTTATGTATAAGGTATCTCTCCAAATTCATGACTAGGGGATTTCTTGCCGTTTATGTAGCCAATGTGGCTGAGATATTTTAAGTCGGCTCTCAGATTAGCTTTAGCGATCGCAGGACCGATAAAGTTTTAAATAAAATAGGGTAAGAACGACTCGATTTCGTGCGTTCTTACCCCAAAAGACTATGGTATTCAACTATCTAAAGCCAACCTTAAAAGCTGTTCTTAAAATTAGTAGGACCCTGATAGCCAGAAATCTTTGCCAACTCATCCAACGGCTTTTGACCCGAATAAAACTTGCCGTTAATCTCCCAGGTTGGAAACCCAAACTTTTGACCTGTCTCTTTCTCAATCTTAGGCGCAACCTGTTGACACAATTCTGTCTGCGGATTTTTGCCCTCAGGTGCACACTCAATAGAAGGCACATCTTTTAGCGCCTGAACACCAAATATTTTCTTCTGCTCATAGCAATGAGGGCACCAGTAGGCACTATACATCTTCGCCCCAATATTTTTGAGATGTTGAGCCAACTCAACCTCGGCAGGCCCAGACGTATCAGTAATGGTGAAGAAAGCCTGCCCACTTGCCGGACCGAGACTATAAGATCCGCCAGCATCGGCATTGGCTGAATTAATCGGGGCATAAATGCCCAACGTGCCGACCAGCGTCACCGCAGCCACCACAACACCTGTGAAAAAGAGTTGTCCCACATCGTCCCAGGTGCGCCCCAACAGAGTTAAGACAAACATCGCGGCTGCAAAAGTGGCTGACGCAATGCAGTAATAGCAAACCGTTTTGAGGTCGAATGCTAAAACATACATTAAATAGCCGCTAAAGAGCAGCATGGCCGTTGAGCCAGCAAACAGCAGCAGCCAGGTTCGATCTTCTAGGGTGGTTCGCAGCGATCGCTTCTCTTCTGCATCCACCGCTAGCGGAGCTAGTGCAAACGTCGCCATGCTCGCGTAAGCCAAAAAGCCAAACAGTGACAGTGGCAATCCTAGAACTTTGGCGTAAGGACTATTGAGCACCGATTCGCAGTTGCTTGTGCAGACTGGGCTGCTGTCTAAGAATTTGTTGATCGTGAGATAGCCTGTAATAATGGCTCCCAGGATGGCGATCGACCCAATTAGAGGGCGTGACCAGCGATGAATCCAGGGGGTAGAACGTCGGCGCATAAGCGTTTTAGATAGAGTAGCTTTAAGGGTTTGCGACCCGGTTAATGGGCGCATTCCCATTTTGACCGATCCGACCTCGGTTAGCGGATCAAATTTAGGCACAAGGTTTTAAGTTTGTTTGCTCTAGTTTATGTCAAGAGGGTTAGAAGACTTTGAAACCTAGTCTTAAAATAGAGTAGTCTACGATCGTGTTTCCTGAAATTACTTGCAAACTGGTTTTGTTTTTGCTACTTTAGTTAAGCGCTGAAAGACAGCCCCTTCCGCCGGGATAGCTCAGTTGGTAGAGCAGAGGACTGAAAATCCTCGTGTCACGAGTTCAAGTCTCGTTCCTGGCATTCAGTTATATCAAGCAAAAAGCCCACTGCATCAAGCCTGTGGGCTTTGTTTTTGGCGCATCTATCCCAAACCGTTGTCTGCACGTTAGGTGCTTTTAGACGGGTTTAGGGGCAGAATTGGGGAAAATTGGGGGAATTTTTAGAAAAGGAAAAATAGGCAAGCTTTAGACTGAACAACAGATTCCTCCAATTCCCCCAAAGGAGTTGCCTATGTACTCGTCACAGCCAAAGCCCCAGCCCCAGCCAAAGCCATAGCCCCAGCCCCAGCCAAAGCCCCAGCCCAGAACGGAGCGGAAGCTAACGCTAGGAGCACTCCATACACGCTATATAGCAGCCCAGGGATAATCAAGCCAAGCCAAGGAATTTCCCTTTGGAGACGACTATTTGCAGGTTGAGCGGGTTGGGCATTAGGGGTGGAGATGGGGGTGACTGGACGGACTTCTTCTCGCCGATAGAGTGGGCGTACTGGGGGAGGCGAAGACCGGGAATCTGTGGAGCGGTGGTCAGGCGATGGAGTGGCAGGAGGTGTTTGAGGCGGTGATGACTGCTCTCGTGGGGGTGATGCACTGCTTGACTGAGATCTCTGAACTGCAATAGCTCAGATCTTGCAGCAGTCTCAACAGGGAGTTGCAAAACGGCTAAAAGTCTGTAAGAAAGGGCGTAGAAATAGTTGAATTAGGACTTTCAACGTTCAACGGGTGCGACCTTTATTTGATACCCTTAGAGCGCAATGGAAAAGCCATATTGATTCAGCTTGTTCCAGAATTGATCCCAACGGGTTGAGGTTAAGACTAACGCTCTCAAACTC